>DASZUP010000265.1:0-13709 GCA_035547635.1 Pirellulales bacterium | reverse complement strand
AGCGCACCAACAGCAGCCAGGGAAAGACTTCCTGCCACGCGATTTCTCGCACGCTGCCACGATGGTCGGGCATCTCGGACTCCGAAAAAAGGGTGCACGGACGGGCGGACGAAAACAACCCCGATCCTGCCCGACCAGGCTCCAAAAACACGGCTCGGCGCGGCCTAATCGGTGCTGCGAATTTGTCTTCCGTCGGTTCTTAAGCTGAACGTGCAGGCATTATAGACCGACGCATGGGGTACGCAAGGAAAGCTGGGCGCCTTGAGTTATGATCGGAGCGTCACCGCGGCGCCTGCGAAAAACGTCAACCGGCCCCAGACGTCAAGCTGCCGGCGCGGGTTTCCCAGGGAACGATTGCCGCAATGGGAATCGCTCGCGCGCAGCCCTCGACTCACAGCCCAGCCGCCCGATCATGGACGATGTGAGGTCGAAACTTGCCGCCGGTCCGTCTTATTCCTGCGGCTCATTTCGCCGCTTCGATCCGCTTTTGCATCTCTTCGGGCGTAACGTCTTCGATGTGCGTGGCGATATGCCACGTATGCCCGAACGGGTCGGACAGCGTGGCCGAGCGGTCTCCGTAGAACTGGTTTTGCAACGGGCGCAAGACTTTGGCCCCTGCGGCTACGGCCTGCTCGGTGACGGCGTCCGCATCTTCAACGTAGAGCAAAATGCTGACCGCGGCGCCGCCAAGCGACTGCGGACTTTTAGCGCCCACCTCGGGGTGCTCGTCGGCCAGCATGATCGGAGAGTCGCCAATCTTGATCTCGGCGTGGCCGATCTTGCCGTCCGGTTTCTGCATCCGGAACAACTCCGTGGCGCCGAACGCCTGCTTGTAGAAATCAAGCGCACCAACGGCATCGTTCACGATCAGGTACGGGGTAACCGTGTGATACCCGTCGGGAATCGGCTTGACTGCCATGGCATGGTCTCCGGAGAAAGTGAGTGGACTTGTGCCTGCTCACCTTACCAATGCACGGTCGGGCCGACAAGCAAACCGCGGCTCTGCCTTGTCATTCGCCGACTCGTCGCTGCACCGGGAGCCAACGAAAGGCGCTCGGCCCGCTAGTACTCTTCCCGGTAGAACTCTTCGTCTTCGTCGTCCTCATCGTGACGCATGACTGGCACGCTGTAATCCTCGCCGAGCCAGCGGCCGAGATCGATGCGCCGGCAGCGCTGGCTGCAGAAAGGCATGGCGTCGGACTCGCGGGATTCAAACCGCGTTTCACAAATGGGACATCGCACAATCGACATGGCACAAACGGCGCCGCCTCGGGGCGCAGTAGAGAAAGTACGGCGGTAAAGACGCTCTTTCTCGCATTCTAACGCGACATGTCGCTCAGACCAGTGCCGCCAAGGCGCCGAAAATACCGCAGGCTCCCAAGCCGTCCGCGCAGGTACGGCGCCAGCCCGGCGCCGCGCCGGCAGTTTCGTATGGAAACGCCAAGATCTATAAACTCGCGTTCCGCGAGCGGATACGCGCATCGGGCCGCGCCGCGTGGTACAATCACCCGCACGACCTGTTACGAGCGCCAAGGCTGCCGCCCGGCGAACCGCTCGTTAGCCTAAACGATGGAGTCGGACGCCGTCGCTGGTCGTCTCTAAGCACACAGGGGGAGAACATGCACGTCATAGCATTGTACAGGCAATATGCACTTGCATTCGGCGCCGCCTTGCTCGTCGGTTCGATGGCGGCGGGCGTCGTTCGGGAAAGTTACGCTGACGACTCGACTGAATTCTTCGCGGTCAACGCCGATGGCTCCGGTTGGCGCCGGCTTTTTCGCGTCGAAGGTTATCCGGAGTGCCACTCGCCCGCCGTCTCGCCCGATGGGAAAACAATCGCTTTCAGCGGTTGGAAGCGGGTCGGCGAGCAGCGGGAGCAGGACAAGATCTTCCTCGCAAATTTCGACGGCAGCCGCGTCCGCGAGCTTTGCGAGGGCTCCGCTCCAAGCTGGTCCCCTGACGGAAAGTTTCTGGCTTGTGGACGCACCTCGCGGCCTGGCGGCGTTTGGATCATGACGGCGGACGGCAAACCACATAAGCGGTTGCACAACGGTTGGGGCGCCCAATGGTCGCCCGACGGCAAGCAGATCGTGTTCTATGGCGGCGTCAAGGTCATGGTTTACGAGGTCGAAACGGGCTACGTCCGCCAGTTGCTCACGGCCGAGACCCATCCTTACAAGCAAGTCTTCTGGAACATGGGCTGGTCGCCCGATAGCACGCAGATTTGCTTCAAGGGGAAGAAGGCTGACGGCGACGAGGAATTGGCCATCGTCGACTCCGCCGGCGCCGAGTTCGGATTGAAGATCCGCTTCACGACCAAAACCTTCCTGCCCGATATCGCCTGGCATCCGCGCGGGGACCGAATCGTTTTCTCCAAATGGTCGCCCGAGTGCAAGGTCGTGCAGCTCTATGAGCTCGATCCCGAATTCAACGACCCGCCCGTCTTGATGCCCGGGCAGGACACAACCCGCAAAAACTACAACCCTTGCTGGACGCCCGACGGCGAACAGCTGGTCCTGATCAGCCGCGAGGCGTAAGCTCGCACCATCGTCGGATCAGGCGCCTTTTTTCTTGGACGGTTTGTCGCTTTTTGCCGGCGACGCGCCGCCGGACTTGCTCTCTGAGCTCTTCGGCTCGCTCGACTTGCTTTCCGAAGACTTGCTCTCGGAACTCTTGCTGTCCGCTTCGGCTCGCTTCTTGTACGACTCGCTGCGGTAGTCGGTCTGGTAGAAGCCGGAGCCCTTGAACACGATCGCGGCCCCTGCCCCGATCAGGCGGCGCAGCTTTTTCTTGCCGCACTCGGGGCACTTCTTCTCCGGCTCGGCGGTTATCGATTGGAACAACTCAAATTTGTGTTCGCAGGCGTCACAGACATAATCGTAGGTGGGCATGGAGTTCAAGACCCTGGGGTGGAAGCGGAATCGCCGGCTTCAGCGCTCGGCACGGCGGACACGATCACTTGCGCGGGACGCAGCACGCGATCGTGCACCTGGTAGCCTTCTTGGGCGACGTGCAGCACGGTGCCGCCCGGGTGGTCGGCGCTCGGCTGCTGCAAGATCGCCTGATGCAAGTGCGGATCAAAGGGTTTGTGCAAGGCTTCGATACGGCGGCAGTGGTAGCGATTGAGCACTCCTTCCAATTGTTGAGCGACCAGCTTGACCCCTTCCACCAGCGAAGCGACGTCGGGCGTCTTTTCCGCCGCCTCGATCGCCCGGCCGACGTTGTCCAGCACCGGCAGCAAGTCGCCAAGCAAAGGCAGATTCGCGTAGCGGCGCTCTTCTTCCAACTCCTTGCGGGCCCGCTTGCGGTAATTGTCCAGCTCCGCCTGGGCGCGGAGCAACCGGTCGCGAGCCTCGTCGAGATCTCGTCGCGCTTGTTCTACGTCATCCATCGGCGTCCGGTTTTCCGTCTCGTCGCCGTCATCCTTCATTGCGGCGTCGGCGGCCGCAGCGTGTCGTTCGGCGTGATTCGGTTCGTTGGTCGGGTTGGGATCGTTCATCGTCTTCTTTTTTTCAAGTTCCGGAAACCTAATCTTCCGCCTCGGCGGTTTCGTCGGGAATGAAATAGTCTCGCAGTTTCTCAAAGAAACTCTTGCGGTGAGGACTGACGTTGCGGTGCTCTTCTTCCGCCAATTCGCGCAGCAACTCTTCCTGTTTCTCGGTAAGCGACTTGGGAACCTCCAACTGGATTTGCACCAGCAAGTCGCCTTTGCCGCGGCGGTGCAAATCAGGCATGCCACGGCCGCGCAGCTTGAAGACCTCGCCGGGCTGCGTGCCGGGCGGAATCACCAGCTCGTCGCGCCCTTCGAGCGTCGGCACCTCAAGCGTGGCGCCCAGGGCCGCCTGCGAGTACGTGATCGGCCATTGGCAAACCAGGTGTTGGGCCTCGCGATGAAACAGCGGGTGTTCCTTGACCGTGATGAAGCAGTAGCAATCGCCTGCCGGACCGCCGTCAGCGCTCTGGCTCCCTTCGCCCGAGAGACGCAGCCGCATCTCGGTATCAACGCCCGCGGGAATGCGCACCTCGCGCTCGACCGTCTGCTTGACCTGGCCTTCTCCGCCGCAGGCGCGGCAGCGTTCCTTGATCACGTTGCCCGCGCCGTGGCACGAAGGACACGTCGTCTGCACGCGGAACATGCCGGTCGTTTGAATCACCTGGCCCGCGCCGCCGCAGTAACGGCAGGTTTCGGGCGTGGTGCCCGGCTTGGCGCCGGAACCCTGACATTCGCCGCAGCGTTCGTGCCGGTCGTACTTGACGGTCTTGGTAACGCCTCTCGCCGCCTCGAGCAGGTCGAGCGTAACATCGGCTCGCACGTCGGCGCCGCGGCGAGCACGGCGCCCGCGCCCACGTCCGCGTCCGCCTCGGCCAAACAGATCGCCAAACACCCCTTCGCCGAAAATGTCGCCGAAGGCGTCGAAGATGTCATTAATGTCGGTGAAATGAGCGCCGCCGCCGCCCGGCCCGTCGACGCCTGCGTGCCCGTACCGATCGTAGCGAGCGCGCTTGTCCGCGTCGTTGAGGATCTCGAACGCTTCAGCGCATTCTTTAAATCTCTGAACCGCTTCTTCATCGCCCGGGTTTTTGTCCGGGTGATACTTGATCGCCAGCTTACGATACGCGGTCGCGATTTCCTGATCCGAGGCGCTCCGACTAACCTCGAGTACCTCGTAATAATCGCGTTTGCCTGCCATAGTCGCCATGGGCGTGAAAGAAAAATTACGGCTTGCTTCTGAAGAATTATACGCCGCCGTACAGTCCCCAGCCGGTAGGTCCCATGTCCCAGGCCGAAAAGAAAACGGGCCAGACCGACAACGAGCTTGGACCTGGGACTTTGGACTTTAGACCGACGTTTCCGCCAGCGGGCCACCCGCGTTGAATGCGGAGTGGCCCGTTGACGTTTTCGTGCGGGCGGCGCGCCGCCGGCCTAGCGAACGCTGCCTTCGACTCGCTGCTTCTTCAGATCGTCCTTGTCGAGGTTGGTGACCATGGCTTCGGTCGTCAACATCAACCCGGAGATGCTGGCGGCGTTGTCCAAAGCGCTGCGGACGACCTTCAGCGGGTCGATGATGCCGGCCTTGAACATGTCGACGTACTCGCCCTTGTTGGCGTTGTAGCCGACGTTGGTCGCCTTGCGGCTGACTTCGTCGGCGATGACCGAGCCGTCCAGACCGCAGTTGTCGACAATCTGCTTCATCGGCGCCGACAGGGCGTGCAGAATGATGTCGACGCCGATCTTCTCGTCCCCCTTGGCGCTGCTGCGGGCCTTCTCGACCGCTTCCACGCAACGCAGCAAAGCGACGCCGCCGCCGGGCAGAATGCCTTCTTCGACGGCCGCACGAGTGGCGTGCAGCGCGTCTTCCACGCGGGCCTTCTTCTGCTTCATGTCGGCTTCGCTGCTGGCGCCGACCGAAATGATGGCCACGCCGCCGGTCAACTTGGCCAGCCGCTCCTGGAACTTCTCCCGGTCGTACTGGCTCTCGGTGGCTTCGATCTGGTTGCGAATCTGCTGGATCCGGGCTTTGATGTCGTCCGTCTTGCCGGCGCCCTGCACGATCGTGGTGTCGTTTTTGTCGACGGTGATCTGCTTGGCGCGACCCAGGTGGCTGAGCGTGAGGTTTTCGAGCTTCAGGCCCAGATCTTCGCTGATCAACGTGCCTCCGGTCAGCACGGCGATATCGCCCAGCATGGCCTTGCGGCGATCGCCGAAGCCCGGCGCCTTGACGGCGCAGATGTTGAGCACGCCGCGGAGCTTGTTCACCACCAAGGCGGTCAAGGCTTCGCCCTCAACGTCCTCGGCGATGATCAACAGCGGCTTGCCCGACTGGCTGGTCTGCTCCAGCAGCGGGATCAACTCGCGGAGGTTGCTGATCTTCTTTTCGTGAATCAGGATGTACGCGTCGTCCAACACGCAGTCCATCTCCGCCGGGCGGTTGATGAAGTAGGGCGAAGTGTAGCCCTTGTCGAACTGCATGCCTTCGACCAGTTCCAGCGTGGTGTCGGTCGCCTTGCCTTCTTCGACCGTGATCACGCCGTCCTTGCCGACCTTTTCCATGGCGTCGGCCAGCAAATCGCCGATCTCCGAGTCATTGTTAGCGCTGATGGCGCCGACCTGGGCGATCTCTTCCTTGCTGGAAACCGGCTTGGCCAGGCTCTTGAGACGCTCGATGGCGGCGTCGACGGCCTTTTCAATGCCGCGGCGGACGGCCATCGGATTGCTGCCGGCGGCGATGTTGCGCGTGCCTTCCTTGAAGATGGCGCGGGCCAGCACGGTCGCCGTCGTCGTGCCGTCGCCGGCCACGTCGGAGGTCTTCGAGGCCACTTCATTGACGAGCTTGGCGCCCATGTTCTCGAAGCGGTCTTCCAGTTCGACTTCTTTGCTGACGGTCACGCCGTCCTTGGTGACGGTCGGCCCGCCGAACGATTTGTCGATGATCACATTGCGGCCGGTCGGACCCATCGTAATGGCGACGGCGTTGGCCAGCTTCTCCACGCCCTTGAGCATCTTGGCTCGGGCTTGGTCTTCGAAAAGCAGTTGTTTAGCCACGGTGAACGATTCCTTTATTGTGCGGTGAAAGTCGAGTGTTTCCGATCGATTCGGCCGGCGTCGTCAGCTCACGACCTTGGCCAGGATGTCGCTCTCCCGAAGGATCTTCACATCGCGACCGTTGACTTCGATTTCCATTCCCGAGTACTTGCCGTAGATCACCTCGTCGCCGACGGCGATCGACAGCGAGCCGCGCTCGCCGCTGTCCAGCAGCTTGCCGGGTCCGATCGAGACGACCTTGCCGCGTTGCGGCTTTTCCTTGGCGCTGTCCGGCAGCACGATTCCGCCGGCGGTCGTCTCTTCGGCTTCGTTCGGTTCCACAACCACGCGATCGTCCAGGGGGCGAAGTTTCACGTCTTTCATCGGTATGCTCTCTTATATCTTGATAGGTTCTTTGGTTTCGTATTTGGTCGGATCGTCTCGCCGCCGCCGAGGGGCGCCTGTTGCAGGCGGACTCGACGGCCAGCTTCAAAAAAACTCTGCCAGAGCGTCGGCCGAGCGCCGCCAAAACCGGCGGCCGCCCGGCCAGGCATTGCGGCCGGGCGATTACATGCCCATGCCGCCCATGCCCATGCCACCCATGCCGCCCATGTCCATGCCGCCCATTCCACCCATGCCGCCCATGCCGTGGTCGTGGCCGGCGTGATGGTCGCCTTCTTCCTCTTCCTTGGGGATTTCGGTGACCAGCGACTCGGTGGTCAACAGCAGCGAAGCCACGCTGGCGGCGTTCTGCAGCGCCGTGCGGACCACCTTGGCCGGATCGATGATGCCGGCGGCGACCAGGTCGCCGTAGTTATCCTTGTCCGCGTCGTAACCTTCGTTCTTGTTCTTCAACTGACGAACTCGGTTGACCACCACGGCGCCGTCCAGTCCGGCGTTGTTGGCGATACAACGCAACGGATAGTCGAGCACGTTGCGGACGATCTTGGCGCCGAGCGCCTCGTCGCCCTCGAGTTGCAGCTTGTCCAGCGCCTTCTCGCTGCGAATCAAGGCCACGCCGCCGCCGGGGACGACGCCTTCTTCCAACGCGGCTTGAGTGGCGGCCTTGGCGTCTTCAATCAGCGCCTTCCGCTCTTTCATTTCGGTCTCGGTCGCGGCGCCGACGTTGATCTGCGCCACACCGCCAGCCAGCTTGGCCAGCCGCTCTTGCAGCTTCTCGCGATCGTATTCGCTGTCCGTGCCTTCAATCTCCCGACGGATCTGCTCGGCGCGGCCTTCAATGTCGACCTTCTTGCCGGCGCCGTCGACGATCGTTGTGTTCTCGGCCGTAATGACCACTTTGCGGGCTCGGCCCAGGTCGGTCAGCTTGATCGAATCGAGCTGAATGCCCAGATCCTTGAACACGGCCGTACCGGCGGTCAAAACGGCGAGGTCGCCCAACATGGCCTTGCGGCGGTCGCCATAGCCGGGCGCCTTGACGGCGGCGACGTTAAGAATGCCGCGCATCTTGTTCACAACCAGCGTCGCCAGGGCTTCGCCCTCGACGTCTTCGGCAATGATCAGCAACGGCTTGCCGGACTTGCTGACGGCTTCGAGGATCGGCACCAGATTCTTGGCGTTGGAGATCTTTTCTTCGTAGATCAAGATCTGGCAGTGCTCCAACTCGACGGTCTGCTCGTCCTGGTTGGTGACGAAGTGCGGCGAAAGATAGCCGCGGTCGAACTGCATGCCTTCCACGACTTCGACGGTCGTCTCGGACTGGCGACCTTCTTCAACCGTGATCACGCCGTCCTTGCCCACCTTGAGGAAGGCTTCCGACAACACGTCGCCGATGGTCGTGTCGTTATTGCCGGCGATGGTGGCGATTTGCTTCAGCTCGGTCTTGTTCTTCTCGTTGATCGGCGTGGCCAGCTTACCGATCGCTTCGACGACGGCCTCCGCAGCCTTGCCAATCCCGCGCGACAGCGCCATCGGATCGCCGCCCGCGGCAATCATCTTCAAACCTTCGCGAAAGATCGCTTCCGCCAGCACCGTGGCCGTGGTGGTGCCGTCGCCCGCTACGTCATTGGTCTTGCTGGCCGCCTCTTTGATCAACTGGGCGCCCAGATTCTCGTACACGTCGTCCAGTTCAATGTCTTCAGCGACGGTGACGCCGTCCTTGGTCACCTTGGGCGAGCCCCAGCCTTTGTCGAGCACGGCGTTGCGACCGCGGGGGCCGAGCGTGCTGCGGACAGCCCGGGCCAACTTGGAAGCGCCGGCCAATAGCGGCTGTCTGGCTTCGTCATCAAACACCATCTGCTTTGCCACAGTGGTTTCCTCCTGTTGCTGGCGAAAAAAATTGCTTCTTGTTTCACGGCCTCGGGCGGTCCTGCGGGCCGCGGTCCTGTCGGAACTCGCGGCCGCCATCGGAACCCAAGCCCAGGGCAGTCGTTATGCGGGGATGGCAGTCCTAGACCGCGACCACATTTGGCAGCCGCCGGCCTTTGGAGCACGCCTTTAAGCACAACGCGTGCCAAGTGACGCTGAATGGACTTAACTAGTTATTAAATAGTAACTTGCGACATTGGCTTTATGCCCGTGCCGACACGTCGGGAAGAAAGTGCATCCGCGGCCGCTGCCAACTTGGCAGGCGACTTTGGTTTCTTCGCCAAGTTTGGCCAGCGAACGGCGTTTGCCGCCAGCGTTTAGCCCGGATTGCGCACCGCCGAAACCAACCCGAAGCGCGAGCGAGGGACTGATAAGGAGGTCGCGTCGAAAGCCCTCGCTCGCGCTTCGGGTTAGTGTGTTTTCCTGCACCGTTCGGTGCGCAATCCGTATTAGCTGGTGGTATCGCAAGCCCATTCCTCCCTTCCCAAGCCGGCTTCAGCCGGGCTTCTTACTCTCGCCCCTTTGAGCTTTGATCACCGGCTAAAGCCACTGAGGTAAAGCCAGGCTGAAGCCAGCTCGATGACATTACTCTTTGCTGATCGAAGACCACCAGCTAAAGCTGGTGGCAAACAAGAAACTGTCGGAAGTCGTTTCGGGCTGTGTGGACGACCAAAGCCGGTATGCGAACGCGAGAGTCGCAACGCTAAGTATCTGCATGGCACGCATCCCCTCCGTCGGGTGTTAAAAACCTTAGCAAGTCTTAGCGCGATCCATTGATCGGGCGCCCCGGAGTCTGGTTTGGGGCGGGAACCCGGGATGAACTTGACTCGAGAATTTACGAGGTCTGCCGCTCCTCGACGGCAGCCAACGCCGCTCGGCCAACGACACTGCCTCCCCCCTCTATTGGTTTCACAAAGTCTTAGCGCATGCCAGCGATTGAACCGTTGCCTGCTCCCCGAGCGAAGGCGCCAATTTGGGATTTCGCGCATTGCCAAAGCACCCGGCAACATCGATGGACTCGCCTCCAGGGTCGGGAAAAACTCATGAGACTTCGCACCGGTCTGCACGCTTGCGCCGCAGTAGCAGTGGAAGGAGCAGGAGCGTTTGCAACGGGAACTCATACTCAGACAATTGTCCCTGGATGCCTGGCTTGGCGTCACTAGATCCTTGACGCCTTCGATCAGTGAGTTCGCTGACGCGCTGTGCCGCGGCAAGGCCCAGCGCGACGCCGTCCGATGCGCGATTGCGATAGAACGCTATCGCCGACTTCACGGCGAGCTGCCGCAGACGCTCGACGCCCTGGCGCCCGAATTCCTGCCAAACGTACCGGCTGATCCGTTCGATGGGGCGCCGCTGCGTTACCTTCGCACGGCGTCGGGCTGCAAAATCTACAGCGTCGGCCAGGATCGCATCGACCAGCAAGGCGCCGAGGGCGCACCTGGCGAACAGCTCGACATCGTATTCGCGCTGACAGCCTTCGCCGGCGAGGACGGCGGCTCGCCAATGCATGAAAGGCAATCGGCGAACGGGCCGTGACTTCAGCCCCGCGTCTCGGGACCCGCAATGCGTAAGCGGCAAATCCCTTCGCCGCGGTGTCAAGAAAAAAAGACGTCTTGCAGGGCGAAAGTGTTGCCGCACTGCCAGCGAAGCCCGATAATCGTCGGGCGTTCGTTCTTTCGCTCTGGGAGCCGCGATGAGCACGCCGGAAAACTTCGATCCGTATCGCAAGTGGCTCGGCATTCCCCCCGCGGAACAGCCGCCGAACCACTATCGACTGCTCGCTCTCGGCCCATTCGAAGACGACCCGGAAGTGATTGAAAGCGCCGTGGATCAGCGGATGGCCCACATCCGCACGTTTCAAACGGGTCCCCACTCGGCGCTGTCTCAGAAGCTGCTCAACGAGTTGGCGACCGCCCGGCTGACCTTGCTGAACGCCGCGAAGAAGGCCGTCTACGACGATCAGCTCCGCGCACAGCTTCCCGCGCCGGCGGCGCCCGCCAAAGTTTCGACGCCAGCCGCGACGACGCCGGCGCCCATTCCCCTTTATCCCACCGCGGCGCCCGCCGCGCCGATTCACATGGCCGGCCAGCGCGGGCCCGCGCCCGTCGCAATCCCGCAAAGCGCGCCTGCCGCCGCGGTGTCGACCGCCGCGCATCCTCGCCGGCCGCGGTCGCGAACCGAGCCGGCAGTCTGGGCCGGTTTGGCCGCTGCCGCCGTCGCGTTGGCGGCCGCGGTCTATTGGGCGAGCGGACCTGTCAAAAGGGAGATTGCGGGCGTCTTTGTCGCCCAGCCGGACTCACCGACTTCGGCGCCGATCGAGAATAAAGGCCGACCCCCAGACGGTGGCTCCGATTCAAACGCGCCGACGGTAATGCCGCCGCCGAATGGCGAGCAGGCCAAGAGTTCGTCCGCGGAAGACCGGCGATCGCCTAACGCGTTATCCAACGGTACGGGAGCGAATCGGCTGGACGAAACTCCCGGCGACGAGCCCGGCAGCAAGATGCCCGCTGCCCCGGTTCCCTTTCCCTCGTCCAGGAGCGCAACGTCGCTTTCGTCCAAGGACGCGTCGCCGGCATCGTTGGCGGATCTGCTCAACCGCGCCGATTCGCCGCCGCTGACCCGACCGCATCGCGTTGCTCCGCCCGAGGGAAAGGCATTGGCGGCCGCCAACGCGGATTTCCTGCAGAAGTACGGCAAGCAAGTCGCCGCGGCCAAGACTCCCCAGGCCGCTCGCAAGGTCAAGGTTCGCCTCGGCGACCTGGCCCGCCACGGCGCGGAACCGGCCGACCTGCGGTTCGTCATGCTCGGCGCCGCCGGGGTAGTGGCAGCCAATCTGGGACAGATCGGCCCGGCTTACAACCTGGCGAACGAAATGTCTCGACAGTTCGAGGTCGACGCATACGACGTGAAGCTGAAGGCGGTCCAAGCCGCAGGGAAATATGCAACCACTCCCGCGGCCTTTGCGGTGGGCGCTTTACAGACGCTGGCCCTGGCCGAACGCGCGGCGCTCGAAGGCCGATTCGACGTCGCGAGCCGTGCAATAAGCCAGGCGGCCGGTTTTGCCCGCAAGACGAAAGACAAAGACCTGATTGCCCAGGTCGGCGCCCTGAAGGCGGCGCAGCGCGAGCAGTCTTTACGCAACGCCGAGTATTTAAAGGCGCTGACGGACTTGAAGAAGTCGCCCGACGATCCGGCGGCGAATCTGGCGGCGGGCAAGTACGAAACGCTGGCGCTGGGAAATCGGCGCGCAGGGTTGTTGAAACTCGCCGACTCAAACGATCCGCAGTTCGCGGCCATTGCTCGGCTCGAGGCCGCAGCGCTCGGCGATCCTCGCCAGTGGGCGCCGTTAGCTGCGGCCTGGCGCCAGGCTGCCGCCGAGCAGGACGAGTTTTTCCAACTTCGCTGTCTGCTGGAAGCCAGGTATGCCTGGTTGAGAGCCAAGAGCTCCGTAGGCAGCCGCGAATTGCCGACGGGAGTCGTGGAGGAACTACAGGCGGCCGGCGGCTATCCCTTGGCGAGGCTGCGGCCGGGCGTGGCGGCGCAATACTACGAAGGCGCCGATTTTCAACGTCTGCGTGCGGAGCGTGCAGACTCGAGCATTGAGTTTCACTTTGGCCAGGGTTCGCCCGAGCCGTCCGTGCCCAACAACTTTTTCTCCGCGCGCTGGACCGGCTTTATCAAACCGCCCGTCAGCGGACGCTATCGGATTACCACGTTAACGGACGATAGCGTGCGGGTCTGGATCGATGGCAAGCTGATCATCGATCGCTGGGGGCAGAACGCCGGCGTGCAGTATGCTTTTGTCGAGCTGACGAGCGAACTGCACGCGTTCCGCATGGAATATAATGATACCTTCGACGTGGCGGTCGCCATGCTGAGTTGGAACCTGGCGGATTTTGCCGACCCCGACTATCTGCAATGGACCACGCTCGACGCACTCTATTACGATCCCGACAGTCCCTTTCAGACGCCGGAGTTGGGATCGCCCTGACAAAGGCGGCCAACGCGACGTCTCGCTCCAGGCTATAATGGGCGCTGTGAGGCAACGCTGGAGGAGGCGCCGGATGCGAACCATGGACTTTGTTGTGCTGGCCTTTATTGGACTGGCGTCGCTTCTTGCACTGGCGGCAGTCCTGCCGGAGAGCTCGACGGCGCGCGCCGCAGAACCTCAGGCGACCAACCCGCAACCGAAGAATTCCCCGGCGCCGCCCATGAACCCTGCGGACGAGAAACCGGCGAAGAAACCCGAGAGAAGTTACCGCGGCCCGCTGCCCGAACTCTCGGCCGAGCAAATTCACTTGCGCGACGCGTTGCGGGCCGATGTCGAACAGTTGGCCGGCACGATTGGCGAACGCAACCTGGTGCGTTATCAGCAACTGCTGGCGGCCGCCAACTACATTTCCCGCTCGTTCACGGCGGCAGGATACCGGGTAAACAAGCAGACCTACGAGGTCCGCGGACGAAAGTGCGACAACCTGGAAGTCGAATTGGCCGGCGGCAAGAGCAAAGCGGAGATTGTGATCGTCGGCGCGCACTACGACTCCGTCCGCGGAGCGCCTGGCGCCAACGACAATGGCAGCGGCGCCGCGGCGCTGCTGGCCCTGGCTCGGCGGTTTGCCGGCCAGAAACCCGAGCGGACGTTGCGGTTCGTCGCGTTCGTGAACGAGGAGCCGCCCCACTTTCAGACCGGTGAAATGGGCAGCATGGTCTACGCGAAGCGCTGCCAGACAAGAAAAGAAAACATCGTCGCGGCGATCAGCCTGGAAACCATCGGCTACTACAGCGACGAGCCCGACAGCCAGCAGTATCCGCCCTTGCTATCCGCACTTTACCCGTCGACGGGCAATTTCGTCGGCTT
>DASZUP010000264.1:0-3165 GCA_035547635.1 Pirellulales bacterium | reverse complement strand
CGTCGCAGCTTGACGCGGTTGAAGACCGACGCCGTCGACCTGTTATTCCTGCATGCACCGGCGGCCGATTTGCAGGTATTGAACGAAACCGACGCCGTGGAAGCGCTGCAGGAATTGAAAACACAGGGTTTGACGCGAGCGATCGGCTTCTCGGCGAAGACGCCGCCGGCCGCGCTACAGGCCTTGGACTGGGCCGATGCGTTGATGGTGGAATACCATCTGCACGACCAGACAATGGCCGACGTCATCCAGCAGGCCGCCCAGCGCGGCGTCGCGATCATCGTGAAAAAGGCGCTGGCCTCCGGGACCTTGCCGACGGCCGAGGCGCTCGAATTCGTACTGCAGAACCTGGCGGTCGCGAGCGTTGTGATCGGAACTCTCAATCTCGATCACATGCGAGCCAACCTTGCGATCGCCGAGAAAACGAGACGCGGCGTCACGGATAGCTCATGTCGAGCTTGAACACGTGCTTGTCGGGATACATGTCGCGCACGGCGGTATCCCAACTCAGCGTGTTGGCGTGGCCGTCGAGGTAGAGGTAATTGGCCGCCGCATTGTGCCGCTCGTACGCAATCCACGGCTGTATGATGTCCGTGCCGAGCCAGATATCGTAATCGTCCTGTCGCGGATCCTCGCCGCCGGCCAGCGTGAAAACGTCGGCGTTGCGTTCAGAGAAAGCAACGAATTGCGACGTGCCGATTTCGATGCTGAACCGCTTGAGCGTCCAGAAGCCGTAACGCCGCGACTTGTGACTCAACAGAGAGTTCATCAAGTAGCTAGTGCGGTGTTCTATGCCGTCTACCTGCCCGGTATCCGGATCGACGAACGGCTTGCGCACCGAAGGATCATCGCTGCAGCGGTAGACCTCTTCAGTGGCGATCCAAATCCCTTGCCTGGCCAGTTGCTCGTTCGCCTCCTGGCTGCCGCCGATATACGGCATCAGCTTGTCCTCCCAGTAGATCTCAGCGAACGAGTTGCTTAACCCTACGTTGGAGATGACGTCGGCGTCGAACGGATGGTGCAGGAAGAAGTACTCTCGCCAGGCGTTGTAGTACTGGTGCACTCCAATGCCGATCTGACGCTGGTGCGACAGGCAATCCATCCGCCGCGCCGCCTCTCGCGCCATCTGCACGGCGGGCAGCAGCAGTGCGATCAGCACGCCGATCACGGCGATCACGACCAGCAACTCGACGATCGTGAAGCCGGTGCGGGCGGGCCTGCTGTTCCGATTTAAATTCATCGTGGGCGCCAGTCAAGGTAAAACGGGCGGAAAGTCTTCGGTCTGCGATGCTTGAAATTGTAGTTGCAGCCTTCCAGGCTGCAAGGCGCTCGGCGAGCGAAGGCGGAATGGCTTGTCGAAGCCCGCGATTTTGCAGCGCGACGCTGTAGCGGAACTCGTGAGAGTTCCGGGCTGTCTGCGCAATTCGCCGAATGCCCGCGCCGCTTCGGCGCGGCTGCGTCTGCCGAAAGCTTCACAGCTTCCGCTATCATTGCGAAAATCATTGCGGGCGAGTGAGCGAAACGGGCGTCGCCGAGTCTTCACTCGTTTACGACGCAATGGCGGAAAGTGGTCGATCGGCCTTGCGAGCGTCGGCGCCTTCCGGCGAGCGCAAGCGTAGACTAAAATGCCGAAGGCGCCACGCAAGGCCGCGCTGCATCCAGGGTCCGCTCCCTATCGCGACGAAACGTACGGATCTTGCGAGACGGGAAGAAGCAGATCATCGCGCCTGACACTTGCCCTCGCGGCCCCGAGAGTTACGCGGACACCGAAAGCAACCGGCTGACGCCGCCAAATCCCGGGGATATAATACGTCTATGCAACCCAGTGCCGTCAACCATATCGAAGTGACGCCCGGCGTCTGCGGCGGGAAACCGCGGATAGCGGGCACGCGCATCCGCGTTGAAGACATCGTCGTCTGGCACGAGTTTCAGGGGAAGTCGCCGAACGAAATCGTCGCTGACTTCCCACAGTTGTCGCTGGCCGACGTGTATGCCGCGCTCACCTATTACTTCGACCACCGCGACGAGTTCCAACGCCAGATGCACGAAGCAAGGGAATACGCCGCCAAGATGAAGGCCTCGATCCCTTCCAAGCTGCCGCGTCCGGCGGCTGAGTAATGGCTGTTCGCTACCACCTCGACGAGCACATCGACCCGGCGGTGGCAGCCGGACTGAAAGGCCGCGGGATCGACGTCACCACGACGAGCGAGGCGGGCTTGCTCGGCGCTGATGACGAGGAACACCTGCGTTTTGCCGTCGCTGAACGGCGGGCGATCATGACCCACGATGAAGATTTTCTCGTTTTTCACTCTCAAGGGCGGCCGCACTACGGCATCGTGTTTTGCCACATAGAATCACGCACGATCGGGCAGATTGTGCGGTCACTCGTGCTCATTGACGCGTGCTTAACCGCCGACGAAATGCGCGATCACGTCGAATTCATTTGAGGCAGCAACCGAATTTGGCGACGCTGTGTGCGGTGTCGGGTGATCCCCCGGAGCGCGGCGAGCGTCAGCATTTTGCGTGTACTGCCAGCGCTGGCCGAGCTCCGGCCCTTCGGGCGACTCCCCAAGCGTGTCGGCGCCGCCGCTCCGCAGCTCCCGCCAGGTTCGCTCATTCGTCCGCCAAACGATAGCCGACGCCTTGCTCCGTGAGCAGATATCGGGGCTGGGAAGGCGTTGCTTCGAGTTTTCGCCGCAAGCCTGCCATGAAGACGCGCAGGTAGTGGACTTCCTCGGCGTTGCCTGGTCCCCAGACCTCCTTGAGCAATTGGCGGTGCGTCAGCACTTTGCCCGCGTGCTGGGCGAGCACGCTCAGCATGCGATATTCGATCGGCGTGAGGCGGACTTCCTTGTCTTGCAGGAACACTCGCCGCGCGGAAAAATCGACGGTCAACTCGCCGACTGTGAAACGGGGCTCGCTCTTGCCCGCGCCGGCTGCTCGGCTGGCATGGCGGAGCGCAACGCGGACGCGGGCCAGCAATTCGCCCATGCCGAAGGGCTTGGTCAGGTAGTCATCGGCGCCGGAGTCGAGCGCGGCGATCTTGTCTTTCTCCTGCCCGCGCGCCGAGAGCACGATCACCGGCGCCGCCAGCCATTCTCGCAAGCTTCGCAGCACCTCCAGCCCGTCCTTGTCCGGCAGGCCCAGATCGAGAATGACGAGATC
>DASZUP010000263.1:0-7153 GCA_035547635.1 Pirellulales bacterium | reverse complement strand
TACACACACTTTTTCACGGGGCGCAATAATCTCGAAAGGTCTACTATGAAATCATCGTGTTTCTCTTGTTCTCGTTCGTCAGCTCTTCGCTGCTTCCTGGCGGCGACCGCCACGGTTGTTGCACTCGTTTCGCACACAGCGCTGCAAGCCGGGGAACCGGCAACCGCGGCGGAGTTGATGAAGCAGGCTCACGACGGCCGCGCCGAGTGGCAGAACTTCCCAGGCTTTGAAGCGCGGTTGCGCGTCAGCGCCGACGGCATGACGGCCGAAGGCAGCATCTCCGTAGATCGCGACGGAACGGTCAAAATCACCTTGCCAGACGCCGCCCGTTTCGCTTGGGCCCAGCGCCCGCTCGACTCGATGATCGGCCATCGCCTGCCGACGGGCGAAGCCATCTCGGACGTCGAATTCGCTGACGATCAGGTCGACCACCCGCACGGGCGCTTACTGCGATCGGCGGACCCAAAAGACAAGACCTTGTGGCGAGTGAAAGGGGATGTATTGACGGAAGTGCACCGTGCGGCTGAGAACTCCCGGTTTACCATCAGCATCGCCGACGTCCAACGCACGCCCGAGGGAAAACATTTGCCCGCGAATTTCATCGTGACGACCTGGGAGCTCCCATCGGAGCGTCTCAAGTCAGTCCGGCAAGTGCACCAGGAATGGCGTCGCTTAAACGGCGTTGATCTGCCGACGAGCTACCTGGCAATTTCCAATCGCTCCGACGGCACGACCACCAGCCAGCAGATCGAGTTGTTCGACCATCGCGTGCCGCTGGCCTCTGCGGCCCGATAATTGCACGCGACGACGAACGGGCATTAGCGTTACAATTCCTTGAGACTTCTTGTACGACCCACGACACGCGAAAGGTCGCTTATGTCATACCTGCGTTTTTGTCTGCCCCTGTTATGCTGGGCCTGCCTCGGGGCCCAAGCCGCCTCGGCGCATTTCCTGTGGTTGCGCACCGAGCCGGCGGAACGGCCTGCCAAGGTCCGCGTGTTTTTCGGCGAGGCCGCCGAGCCGGATGATCCGGAATTGCTCGATCGCGTGCAGTCGGCCGAAGTCTGGCTGCTCGGCGGCCGGCGTTCCGAGCCCAAGCCGTTGACCTTGAAAAAAGGCGAGGCGGCGCTCGAAGCGGAATTGCCCGCTGGCGCATCTCCTGCGGCGGTGATTCTGCGCTGCAATTACGGCGTGATCTCCCGGGCGGGCGAACCGTTCTTGCTGCAGTATTATGGTAAAACGTATCCTTCGGTCTTGCCGGGCTCGTGGCAGGCAGTCGGCGATAAGGAGCGCCTGCCGCTCGAAATCGTGCCGACGCTGGAAGGCGATACGATGCTGTTCGAGGCCAGGTGGCAAGGCAAGCCGCTGGCCGGCGCCACGCTGACCATTGCGGGGCCGGGACTGGAAGAGAAATGGGAAGCGGAAACGGACGAAAAAGGGGCCTGCCGTTGCCGTCTGCCCGGCGATGGGGTCTACTCGATTCGCCTGCGCCAGGTTGAAAACACGGCTGGCGAACAGGACGACCAGGCCTACCAGTCGATCAGGAGATATTCGACGTTGACGTTGCCCTATGCACGACCGCGCCTGACGCCCGAGAAGGCTCAGCTTCCCGACTTGCCCCAGGGCACGACCAGCTTCGGCGGCGCCGTGGCCGGCGACGTGTTGTACGTGTATGGCGGCAATTACGGCAGCGCCCACGAGTATTCGATGGAAGGCCAGTCGGGCGATCTGCACATGCTCAATCTCGCCCGTCCTTCCGATGACTGGAAGGATTTGCCCGGCGGTCCCAAACTGCAAGGTCTGGCGCTGGTCGAACATCAGGGACTGCTGTACCGCGTCGGGGGCTTTAGCGCTCAGAACCATGAGGGCGAAGACTCTGATCTCCGCTCCCAGCGTTATTTCGCTCGCTACTCGCCCGCATCGAAGACCTGGGAAGACCTGCCCGAATTGCCTGAGGCTCGTTCGTCGCACGATGCGGCCGTCGGGGGCAACATCTTATATGTTGCGGGCGGCTGGAACATGCAAGGCAGCGGCCAAGAGGCAAAATGGCACGATACGGCATGGTCGATCGACCTGTCGGCCAAACCGCTCGCGTGGAAGCAACTGCCCGCCCCGCCGTTCAAGCGGCGCGCATTGTCGCTGGCGACGTGGCAGGGCAAGTTGTATTGCATCGGCGGCATGCTCGAGGAGGGCGGCCCGACCACGGCCGTCGACGTGTACGACATTGCCAAGAAAACCTGGTCGGAAGGACCGGCGTTGCTGGGCGGCGCGATGGACGGGTTTGGCAGTTCTGCGTTCGCTTGCCATGGTTCGCTCTACGTGACGACCATCTCAGGATCCATCCAACGCCTGGCCGATGACGGGTCGCGTTGGGAGTTCGCGGGCCAGCTCGCCAATCCGCGGTTCTTCCATCGCATGTTGCCGTGGGCCGATGAAAAGCTGGTGCTCGTCGGCGGCGGCAATATGTCGACAGGCAAGATCGTCGAACTCGAAATGCTCAACGTCAAGCAGCGTCCGATGGATCAATTGACGAAAGGCGCCGGGCCCGTCTCCCCTTAGAGGCTCGGCAAGCAACGCCGGCTCGCCGCGCGTCGACTTCAGATCGCGCCCGGCGAGTCGGTTTCTTTTTCTCCCTCTGCGGCCCCTGCGGAACCGCCCATTCGCGGCGTCGGCGCCGCATGTCTTTTCATCAAATTTTCATTTAACCTCGTCATGGGCTGGGATATAATCGCGCCCGTCCGTTCGCCGCCTTGCCGCGCCGGACTTCTTGCTATCCGTGCCAGCTCCCTCCCTGACGAGTCCCCCGATGAAACGCCTGTCTTCCCGGCTCCTGCCGGTTTTTGCTGCTCTGTTGTGTTGTGGATCCCCGGCGTCGGCCGCCGAGTTGGCGAAGCTGTTGCCGGAAACGTGGGATGAGTACGCTCCCCGAGGCAAGGAAGTCGACTGCATCTACGGCGACTTCGTACTTCGCAACGATCGGATCGTGGCGGTGGTCGCCCAACCGCTCGATGGACGCAACGCCAACATGACCGTCCGCAACGTGGGCGGCGCCCTCATCGACCTGACTCGCACCGACCGGCAAAACGACCAGCTCAGCGCCTATTATCCGGGGGGTAAGAGCGTGAACTGGCGGTCGGTTGAATTCGACGGCCAGCCGGTCGATGCCAAAACGCCCGTCGCGCGGGGCAAGTCGATCAGCCTGGTTTGCAAGGCGGCCGGGGCCGCCGACAAGCCAGCGGCCGAGGTCCGCTATACGCTGGCAGACGGCTGGGACTTTGTGCTGGTGGAGACCAGCTATTCGAACCCGTCGCAGCAGCCGCTGGAGATCATTCTCAGCGATGAAATGCGAGCCGACACCAGCTTTGAAAAAGCGCCGAGCAATTCAGCCGAACTGTTCTGGGTCTATGACAAGTGGTTCGACCAAGGCTACGGCCTGGCCGCCGAAGGGCATTCGCTGCAGTCGAAGTCAGACGCCCGCAATTCGACGATCCACTACCTGCACAACGACAAGACGCGAGTCACGCTGAAGCCGGGCGAGAGCTATCGCTTGACGCGACGTCTGTTTCCCGCCGCCACGCTGCTGGAAGTCCATGCAGTCGCCAACCGTCTGGCCGGAGTGAAACAGCGGCCTGTCTCCCTGGAAGTGCGCGACGCCGGCGGCAACGCTCTGGCGGGCGTGGACGTCGATGTCCATCAAGGAGACGCCCGCTATGCGAGCGGCAGGACCGACGCTGAAGGAAAGTTGAATTTTGAATTGCCCGAGGGGGCCTTTAAGGCGACCGTCTCCGCGGCGGCTTTTGGCTCGAAGACGATTGACCTGGGCGAGCCGATGCAACGCGTTGAGTTGCCGGCCGCCGGTTACGTGGTCGCCAAGATCAGCAACGAAAAGGGGGGGCCGATTCCCTGCAAAGTGCAATTCCGCGGCCGAGACGGCACGGCGGATCCTGACTTCGGTCACCAGAGCGGCGAGTGGGCCGTTCGCAACATTTATTACAGCGAGAACGGCCGCTTCCGCTACCCGCTGCCGCCCGGCAAGTATGAAGCGATCGTCAGCCATGGCATAGAGCACGACGCCGTGTTCGCTGAACTGGAGATCAAGCGCGGCGCCGAGTCGCCGCTGGAAGCCGTGCTGGTGCACAGCGTGCAAACGCCCGGTTGGATCAGCGCCGACTTTCACAGCCACTCCAGCCCGTCGGGCGATAATACCTCCAGTCAGTTGGGCCGCGTACTCAATCTACTTTGCGAGCACATCGAATTCGCTCCCTGCACCGAGCACAACCGGCTGTCGACGTACACGCCGCATCTCAAGCGGCTCGACGTGGAGAAGCTGATGGCCACGTGTACGGGCATTGAGCTGACCGACAGCCCCGGCGACGTGAACCACCACAACGCCTTCCCGCTCGTTCACAAGCCGCATACGCAAGACAACGGCGCTCCGCTGTCCGACTCAGACATGGAGGCGAAGATCGAGCGGCTGGCGCTGTGGGACGGCAACAGCGAAAAGCTGGTGCAGCAGAACCATCCGGATATCGGCCACCTGTTCTACGACAAGGACGGCGACGGCAAGCCCGACAGCGGCTTTCGCAAGGCGATTCCCTTCATGGACGTGATCGAAGTCCACCCGCCGCACATGATCTTCCAGCCGCCCGTCGTCCGCTCGGGCGCCAGCACGCGCAACAATACGATCGTCAACTGGCTGCAACTGCTCAACCAGGGTTACCGCATCCCCGGCGTCGTGAATACCGACGCCCACTACAACTTCCACGGCTCCGGCTTTTTGCGAGTCTACCTGGAGAGTTCGACGGACGATCCGGCCAAGGTGCAAACGCTGGAGATGGTGCACTCCGCCGAACACGGCCACATGCTCATGACCAGCGGCCCCTACCTGGAAGTGCTCTTCTCCGCCGCCGAAGCGGGCGAAAACGGCAGCGGCACGGCCGGCGATGATCTCGTCGCGCCCGGCGGCAAAGGAACCTTGCGGGTGCGGGTACAGTGCCCCAACTGGTTCGATATCGACCGCGTGCAGGTGTTTGTGAACGGCCACGCGGAAGAGTCGCTGAACTTCACGCGCGAAACGACTCCCGGTCGCTTTGCCGGCGGCACGGTCAAGTTCGACCAGAAGCTTCCGCTTTCGCTCAAGGGCGACGCGCACGTGATCGTCGCCGCGGCCGCCGAGAAGTCGACCTTAGGACCGGTGATGGGACCGGATCACGCCAAGGACATGCCGGTCGCAATTTCCAACCCGATTTACATTGACGTCGACGGCGGCGGCTTCAAGCCGAACGGCGACACGCTGGGGGCGCCGCTGCCGGTGATGTCGGGCAAGGTGCGACCGTAGGCGCCGGACGAAAGCCGCGAACCAGGAGAACCGGATCATGAACGCCGAGTTCGACCAGCAAGCTGCGCACCGGTTTTTCTCGGCCCATTGTTTCAATGCGGCGTGGGAGTTGATCGACAAAGACCCGCGCAGCGAAGACGACCAGGTGCAAATGCTGACGCGCGCCATGGCGTCGCTTTGGCACTGGTCGCAACGACCGGACGACGAGCCGCGAAACCGTTCAATCGGCTACTGGCAGGTCTCTCGCGTCTACGCCCTGCTCGGCTATGGCGAACCGGCGCGCTGGTTCGCGCAGTTGTGCTTGGAAACCAGTCAAAATGAGGCGCCGTTTTTCCTCGGTTACGCCTACGAATGCCTGGCCCGCGCCGCAGCATTGTGCGGCGAATCCGAAGAAGCCAGGCGTTGCCTGGACGAGGCCGCACAACTTGCCGAGTCAATCGCCGACGAATCAGACCGTCAGCAACTGCTGGCGGATTTGAAGACCATTTCCGTCTGACCAGGAATCTTGCATCGCATTGCGCTCGGCCGCAGATTCAGATTCTCCACGCTGAATCCTCGACCGCCCACTTTACTGCACGAGGCGGTAGCGGATTTGTGAGAATTCCGGGCTGTCTGCACAGCTCTCCCATTGTTTGCGATTCAAACCGCTATGCCGCCTCCCGGAATCTTCACAGCTTCCGTTACGGTCGTAAAACCATCGCCCGCCATTTCGCGTGCTAGCACTGCCCGGCAAAAAACTGACCTTTACTCGCTTTGCAAGATTTGTTTCACTTGCCAGCCGCAACCCGCGGCGGTCGATGCTCGCACTGGCGCAACCTGCTCCGGCAGCCGATGCGATAGCCTTGCAACCCGCACTGCGGTCGATGCCCGAGGCCATCTGACGAGATGGCCTCTTTTGTTTTACCCTTCCAACTGGTCAACCAGTTTGGCCAACTCGGCATCGACATCCTCGTCGGCGGCCGATTCATAGATCGGCAACGTTCTTAACGCCGCGGCCGTGGGCAGCAACGGACAACTGGCCGGCACGGCTTTGTCGGCGGCGGGCTCGCCGACCAGCGTGATCAGGCCATCGGCGACCAACCGGCGCAGCGATGCGCCAAGCTGCCCCGGCGTCTTCCCTAGGCACCTGGCCGCCGTGCCCACGTTGAGTGCGTAGTAGCTGTCTGCATCGTCCAGGTGCAACGCCGACACCTCGAGCACGAACGACAGCACTTCGCGGTCGGTTTTTGTCAGGTGAATCGGCTCTTCTTCAGCGGGAGGCTGCTCCACCAGGCAGTCGGGGCAAATCGTTAGCGACGCTTTCGTCTGCTCCGCCGCCCAAGCTTCCAACTCTTCCCGATTGAGCGAGCACGCCTTCATGTGGCGGCCCGTGGTCCAATGGGTCTTTTTGGTCTTGGACTGCTTGATCACGGGGCAGACGGCGCGGTGCAACGTGCCATGGCCGACATGCGGCGGCCGGCCGCAGTCCAGCACAAAGCCGTCGCGGTGATGCGCCACCCAATGCAGATACGGTCGATCTTCGTTCAAATACAGAATCATAATCAGACGTTGTGGGGGACTGGGATGCAAGGGCGCCCTTAAAGTCAGGGCAACTTCTTTTTTTCAATTCGGATACGTGCGCCTGCGGCAAAGCGCCCAACGCCGGCTCTCACTCTGGGGCTTCGCCAAGGTTCAGCCTGCCCTGCGAAAAAGTCCACCCGGTCGGCGTGCCGGCGTTGAGCCGGTTTTTGTTCCGCCACGATCGGGGTTTGTTCCCGTCGAGCGATGATTTGCAGCTAGCAATTGAGGCGCCGAAATTCGCATTCTGCTTTCCGC
>DASZUP010000262.1:0-12727 GCA_035547635.1 Pirellulales bacterium | reverse complement strand
CGGCTGTTTCCGCCCGATGCCAAGATCCTGGCCGACTACAAGTGGCTGGAGGAGAACCTGGGCGATCTCGTGCCGATGGAAATCGTGCTCAAGATCGATCCGGAAAAGAGCAATCTCGATTTCCTTGAACGCATGGAATTGGTGGAGAACGTGCAAAACCGCCTGAGGGAGATCCCTGAGGTGGGCGGCGTGTTGTCGGCCATCACGTTTGCGCCGAAACTGCCGCGACCGGAAGATTTCAAACGCTCAAGCGGATTAATTGGGGCGCTCGAGCGCATCGCCGTCGGCAGGAAATACGAGATAGCTCGGAAAGTCACCGCTAAAAAGCTCGAGGAGCATCGCGACGAATACATCGAAGGCGACTACCTGGCCGACGAAGACGGCAAGGAGCTGTGGCGGATTAGCGCCCGAGTCGGTGCGCTGAAGGACGTGGATTACGGGATGTTCCTCTACGAGATTCCCAAGCACGTTCAGCCGGCGCTCGATGCGGAGTTCAAGGAGAAGGGAATCCCGCCGGATAGCGTCGAGGCGGTCTATACCGGACTGGTTCCGCTGGTCTACAAAGCGCAACGCTCATTGCTGGACGGCCTGATCCTGGGCTTCATTAGCGACTTCATCCTGATCACGATTGTGATGATGATCGCCGTTCGCGACTGGTCGGCCGGTTTGATTCTGGCCCTGCCCAGCATCTTCCCGGCGGTGGTGATCTTCGGCCTGATGGGCTGGCTGGGCATCATCGTCGATATCGGCGCGGTGATGGCCCCCAGCGTGGCGCTGGGCGTGACCGTGGACGACGTGGTGCACTTCATGATCCAATACCGGGGCGGGCTGAAGCAGGGACTCAGCCGCGGCGAATCGGTGATGTTGGCCTATAAAGGCTGCGCCCAGGCGATGTACCAGAGTTGGGGCGTGATCGGTCTGGGGCTTTCCGTCTTCGCTTTGAGCCCGTTCACGCCGACCCAACGCTTCGGCTACATGATGGTGACCTTGCTGACTTCGGCCCTGGTCGGCAACTTGTTGCTGTTGCCGGCGCTGCTGGCCGGACCTCTGGGCGGCTTGTTCGGCCGCCGGTTCACAAAGCAGCGGTCGGAGAGCGATGTCTCGCAGCCCGAGCCGGAGCGGCTGCCGCAGCCGGCCCCCGTCATGCGGCTGCACGCCCATGATCCGCTGGCGACGGATCATGCCCGCCGCGGCATCAACGCCTGAGACCCAGGGGCGCGAGCTGGATAAATCGCCGCAATTTCCTGCGTCTTGCTGGGCTTATTCTTCGCCTATTTCCCTCCCGTCTTTCGCGCGCTGTTGCGGGTTATCGCTGCAGCGTTTGCAGAACCGGCTGCCTGGGCGGCGCCCGTGGCGTAGAATTAGGGGGCGAATGCGTCCGCAACGTCACGCGGTGGCGAGAGCCGCAGGCGGCCGAGCTGCAAGGGCCGAAGTACGGCGGAGCGGTTGGCCTGGTACGACGGGCATGTGAGAACGAGCGATATGGCAGGAAGCGTTGATCTTCCTTTATCCGTTTCCGAACTGGAGGCGGCATTGAACGCGGTGGATCCGGCAGCGCTGCTGGCGCCGCCGCGCATCCTGCGCCGCGTGATCAAGCACGATTGCCAAATCGGCGGCATCGGGCTGAAAGTTCCGCACCGCAAAACGTATGTAATTGGCTCCGAGCGGCTGCTTGAGATCGTTGATCGCGATGAGCTGGATCTGTCGCCCAAGGCGCAGTTGCCGGAGACGGTCATCCTGCTGACTCGGCCCGATTCCGAAAGCCTGGCCGCGCTGACGGCCGGCGAAGCGCTGACGAAGTACTGGCGGCTGCTGTTGCACGCTCGCGTGCACGTTGCATTGGATAAGCGCGTCGAGGCCGGCCAATTGAACGCTGCCGTCGTGCGCGAACGGATCGATCAACTCGGCTCGGCCTTCGAAGAGGTGCGGCTGGTCCTGCGCCAAGAAGACTTTCTGTTGCCGCCGCCGAGCGATCTTTCGACGTATATCGAGTTCGTCGCCGTTTACCTGGAACTGCGTTTCTTCGCCGTGACGTTGTTACCGCGTTATTTCCCGGCGCTGCCGTCCACGGAACTGGTCGATCAGATTCTGGCGGCCGATCTCGACGCGGCGGAACTATTGCGCGCGACTCGCTTGCCGGGAGCGCCGCTGCCGGAGCCGCCGGCTGAGGAGATGGAGGACGAGATCGCCGAAGAAGACGAGGAAGACGAGCTGCACGTTCCGCTGGCCAGGTCTTCCGAGCGTCTCTATCGCCGTCTGAATCGGCGCGCGGAGCGGGCCGCCAGGCTGGGCAACGCCGTCCGCGCTGCAATCTTGCGTACACGCGCGGCGCGCCACGTGCGGCCCAGCCTTGCCGCACGCGCCCAGACGGCCGCGCGCGTCGACTTGAACCGGCTCACCGAACGCTTGCAAGCCGCGCTGGGGTTCAGCGATCGCGAACGCCGGCGCTGGTCTCGCGTGCTCACGGCGCTCTTGAGCCGTTCGGTCGCCGGATTCTGGACTCGCGAATCCAGAACGTTGTATGACCTGCAGAAGGTTTGCGTCGATTTTGAACGCGACGTCTATAAGCTGGATCTCGTCGAGTGGGTCGTTTCAAGAGGCCGCGTGCCGATCAAGCGTCGCCTGCCCGGTCAACGCGAAGTGCTGATGTCGAAACACTTGCGCGTCGCCGCGCGCCGTTCGGCCAAGGCGCGGCTGGCCGATCGCGACCGGCGGCGGCTGATGCGGCTGCTGCACGCGGCCGTCGAGCGCGCCGAGCACAACTTGCGGGACCGCTTCCGGCCTGCCGTGGACGGCGTGCTGGAAGCCGTCGCATTAAATCCGCAGAACCTGCCGGAACGCGTCGCGCGGCGCAAGCTGGTTGAGGAAATGCTCGATCGCGTGGTGGAAGACGGCTTTCTCACGATGAGCGACTTCCGCGACGCCATCTCGCGCAACCAGTTGAAGCTGCCCGATCTGGGCGGCAGCGAAGAGTTTTTTTCCGGAGATCAACTGCTGCGGGCGGACCGTCTGCTGTTCGCCGAAATGGACGGCGTCTACCATCGGGGCGAAGTCTACCAGCGCTTTCCTCAGCGGTTCAGCTCGCTCGCCTTCGGCACTTATCCCGGCCGCCTGCTGGTGCGTTACGTCGCCCTGCCTTATGGCGGCGCCTACGTGCTGTTGGAAGGGCTCCGGCACCTGCTAGACATGTTCGTCAAGCGGCCGCCGCTGCCCTCAGGACGGTTGGGCGCCGCGGGCGTCGCCGCCGGTCATCATGCGGGCGTGATGTCCGGCAGCACGTTGATCGTGTCGGTGGCCGTCGTCGGCACGTTTTTGCTGGGCTTGATGCACGGGGAGAAGTTCCGGCAGCTTTGCGTCGAGACGCTGCGCGGCGTGTATCGAGCGGTGCGCTGGTTTTTCATCAGGGTTCCTGCCTGGGTGATGGGCTTGCCGTGGGTGCGGCGATTGCTCGAAAGCAAGTACTATCAATGGGCGGCCCGTTACGTCGGCAAGCCGCTGATCTTCACCGGTTTGACCATGGCGGCCTTTCCGCCGCTGACGAACACCGGCTTGGGCGCCGTGCCGAACGGCATGCTCATTTTCATGATTTCCAATCTCCTGGTGAACTCTCGTCTGGGGCGCAACGCGGAAGAGGTGATTACCGACTGGGCGGTGCGCGGTTGGGATCATTTCCGCATCCGCATTCTGGCCGCTTTGGTTCAGAGCGTGATGGATTTTTTCAATCGGGTCATCGACACGCTCGACCGCTTCCTCTACTCGGTCGACGAGTGGCTGCGTTTCCGCAGCGGGCAGAGCCGGCTGGCCGTGGTCGTCAAGTCGGTGCTGGGCGTGATCTGGTTCTTCGTGACCTACGTCGTGCGGTTCGCCATCAACCTGCTGATCGAGCCGCAGATCAACCCCGTGAAGCACTTTCCCGTGGTCACGGTTTCGCACAAGATTTTACTTTCGATCAGCAAGCCACTGCACGATTTGTTCGTCGTGCCGGCCGAGCAATTCTTGAATCCGGTGCTGGCCAACACGATTTTCGGCGCCGCGATTTTCCTGTTGCCTGGCGTGATCGGCTTCCTGGTCTGGGAACTCAAAGAAAACTGGCGGCTGTACCAGGCCAACCGTCCCAAGGAATTGGGGCCCGTCGCGGTCGGCTCGCACGGCGAAACGATGGTTCGCTTGCTGCGCCCCGGCTTTCATTCCGGGACGCTTCCCAAGTTGTACGCGCGGTTGCGCCGCGCGGACCGCAAGGCCTATTGGACGGGCAACTGGAAAGCGTCTCGCAAATATCGCGACGCAATCCGCCACGTGGAGACGGCGATTCGCGATCTCATCGCCCGGGAGTTCATCGAGCTGCTCTCGCAGAGCCGGCGCTTCGGCCGGCAGGAGCTGCGCCTCGGACGCTTGAAAACGGGCGCCAGCAGCGTGCGGTTTGAGCTCTGTTGCGAAGACGAGTCCAAGCCGAGTCTCTGGCTCTCATTCGACGAGCAAGCCGGCTGGCTGACGGCCAGCGTTGTTCAGGCCGGCTGGGCCGCCTCGCTCAGCGAACCGGAGCAGCAAGCGCTGGCCGATGCGCTGACCGGACTTTACAAGATGGCCGGCGTGGAGCTGATTCGAGAACAAATCGAGTCCGCGCTGGAGCCGGGAGTTGCATTTGAGTTGTGCGAGAGCGGATTGAAGGTGCGCTTAGATCGAGGCGGCTCGCCGCTGTCGTACGACTTGCGAGAGGCTTCAGACGCCCCTTCCGCCGCCGTGCAGTTTCCTGGCGCCGAATTGGGCGAACTCGACCGCGAACGACTGGCGTTCTTTGCTTCGCCCGTTACCTGGGAACTATGGGTCGAAGTCTGGGATCGCGACCAGACCGGCGGACGCTACACGCCGCGGTTGGTGATCGGCGCCAACCTGCTGCCTTGGGCGACGAAGCCCGTCGTGCAACCGCTGTAGGAACGGGCTAAAGAGAACTTCCAAAGTCTTCATTGCCCTCACCTGACCTCTGGCATGGGGAGGTTCTTTCTGGCAAGAGGAGGTTCTTTTTCGCCCGTTCCCTTGCCTGCAGCCGCAGTCACAATCAAAGAGCCCCGACTTGGGCGGACGGCCGAAGCCGCCGCCCAAGCCGTGGGCGTCCTTCCGGCTTGGCGGCAGCCAGAAGACGCGTTGGTCGCCAATGGAATTTCACCCCTCGAGGATGAACTGAAAGCCGTGGTAGGCTTCGTTGCCGTGTTCGCCGTAGTCCAGGCCTTCGATCTCTTCCTCGGGCGACACGCGGATGCCGACCACGGCCTTCAACACAAGCCATGCGATCAGCGACACGGCCAGCACATAGCCGGCGCAGGCCAGCACGCCGATCAACTGGGTGATGAGTTGATGGGCGCCGCCGTTATAGAACAAGCCCGCCGTGGCCGCAGGGTTGGCCGCGCGGCCGATGCGATCCGGGTGAGCGAACAACCCCACGCACAAGGTGCCGAACACGCCATTGAGCAGATGGACGGACGTGGCGCCGACCGGATCGTCGATCTTGATCCGATCAAAGAACAGCACGCCGAGCACCACCAACACGCCGGCAATCAGCCCGATCAGCACCGAAACGGCGGGCGTGACGAACGCGCAGGGCGCCGTGATCGCCACCAGTCCGGCCAGGCAGCCGTTGAGCGTCATGCCCAAGTCGGGTTTGCCGAGCAGCAGCCAGGCCGTCGCCGTGGCGCTGAGCGTCGCGCCGGCGGCGGCCAGGTTCGTTGTGACGGCCACTTCGGCAATCACTGCCGAATCCACGGCCATGGTGCTGCCGGGATTGAAGCCGAACCAGCCGAACCAGAGGACGAGGCAGCCGATCGTCGCCACGGTCAGGTTGTGTCCCGGAATGGCATTGATCTTCCCGCCCGGACCATATTTGCCGATCCGCGGACCAAGAATAAAGGCCGCCGCCAAGGCCGCCCAACCGCCGATGGAATGCACCTGCGTCGAGCCGGCAAAGTCGAGAAAGCCGCGGGCTTGCAGCCAGCCGCCGCCCCAGATCCAATGGCCCACCACAGGATAGATGGCCATGGCCATGATAAAGCTGAACAGAATGAACGAGTGATACTTGATCCGCTCGGCCACGGCCCCGGAGACGATCGTGGCCGCCGTACCGGCGAATACCAGTTGGAAGAAGAACTTGGCCAGCAGCGGGACTCCTGTCCAACTCAAGGAACCGTAATCTCCCTGGTAAGCGGTTGCGGTTGCGGGACTATTGTCCGCGCCGGACAGCACCCACAGCCCCTTGGTTCCGACGATCCCGTGGCCGTCGTCGGCGCCGAACATCAGCCCGAACCCGATAGCCCAAAAGCCGATGGTGGTCACGGCAAACACGATGAAGTTCTTGGAGAGAATGTTGACGCAGTTCTTCTGGCGACAGAAGCCCGACTCAACGCAGCCGAAACCAAGGTTCATGAAGAACACGAGCATTGCGGCGATCAGGACCCAGAGCGTGTCGACCATGATTTTCAAATCGGCATTGCTCGGTCCGGCGGTTGCCGGGGCCGCCACTGCACTCGTCGAGTCGCTTGTATTCTCAGCGGCGTCGGCTGCTTCCGAGGTCGCCGGGGCCGGCGCGTCCGGGCCGCGTGCTTCGAACGGAGCAGATAAGCTGAAAGCGACCGAGGCCGCCAAGAGCCAAAGAGGCAGGAATAACTGAGGGAGGATGTACGGTGGGATTTTCATCGTTGGGTCTCGCCGTGCAGAAGGAAGTTGGATGCTTGAACTCTGACGCGGTTACGGCTGGCAAAGCCGCCCCCGCTGAGTTGCCATCCTCGTGGGGGAGCGACAGAATGATTCGCGTCGCCTGAAGCGAACAGCGTGCCAGCAAAGGCTTCCAGCATGGCGGAAGTGACCGCAGCTCTTTCTCTAACTGATATGCCAATAAGGTTTTATGTTCGTCTGCGGCAAAAGCGGCGGCGCCTCTTGCCGGTTATTTCCTGCTGCTTTTCCACGCACCGCGTGCTGGTATTGCTAGCAGATTTGAGACGGCCGCCGAGTTGAAACCCGGGCTTGGGTGGACGACACGCGGCCGTCCACCCAAGTCCTCGGGCCTTCCTTCTGGCTTGGCGGTAGCCAGAAATGCCATCGCAAAATCAAACGTCGGTCGAGAGTTGGAAGCCATGGTAGGCTTCATTGCCATGCTCGCCGAAATCGAGTCCTTCCCGTTCTTCGTCCGGGGTCACTCGCAGTCCCACGGTCAGCTTGAGGCCGTAGAACAGCACCAGGCCGGTCGCCATCGCCCACAGGAAGACGGCGCCGACTCCCTTGGCTTGATTGATGAGTTGCGTCGCGTCGCCGCCGGTGAACAGGCCCGGCAAGGGCGCGGCGTTGCCGCTGCCCGTCGACCAGAGTCCCAGCGAGAGCGTACCCCAGGCGCCGCAGACGCCATGCACTGAAATGGCGCCGACCGGATCGTCAATTTTGAGCGTACGCTCGACGAACAGCACTGACAGTACGACCAGCACGCCGGCAATACCGCCAATCAGGATCGAACTGCCGATGGAAACCCAGGGGCAGGGAGCGGTAATCGCCACCAGCCCCGCCAACACGCCGTTGAGCGACATGCTGGCGTCCCACTTCTTGAAGATCAATTTCGAGACGAGCATGGCCGTAATGGCGCCGGTGGCGCCGGCCGTGTTCGTCGTGCAGACGATGTGAGAGATATCGTTGCGCAGCGCGCCCATCGTGCTGCCGGGATTGAATCCAAACCAGCCGAGCCAGAGGATGAAGACGCCCAATGCAGCCAACGGAAGATTATGGCCGGGAATCGCTTTCGGCTTGCCATCGGGCGTGTATTTGCCAAGTCGGGGCCCGATGGCCAGGGCGCCGGCAAGAGCCATCCAGCCGCCCAGGCTGTGTACGACCGTCGAACCGGCGAAGTCCCACATGCCTAGATCGGCCAGCCAGCCGCCGCCCCATATCCAGTGACCAGACACCGGATAGATCAGCGCGGAAATAATGATGCTGTATAGCATGTAGGAGGTGAACTTCGTCCGCTCGGCCATGGCGCCCGATACGATCGTGGCGGCCGTGGCGGCGAACACCAACTGGAAGAAGAACTTGCACTCCAGCGGCACTTTGGTCCAAGAGATCGGATCGAAGTTCGTCGTCGACTTGACGCTGCCGTCGTCTTGCTTGATTTCCAGCGGCGTCTCCTCGAGGAACATGCCGCTGTCGCCAAAGTAGTCGTTGCCGATGCTGAACATCAGCCCGAATCCGATGATCCAATAGGCCAAGCTGCCGAAGCAGAAATCGAGCAGGTTCTTCATGATGATATTGACGGCGTTCTTCGCGCGGGTGAAGCCTGTCTCCACTAACGCGAAGCCGGCCTGCATCCACATCACGAGAAAGGCGGCCACCAGGGTCCACACCGTGTCCAGATCGAGCGACTTCTCATCGAGCGCCGTCTTGAGCGAGTCCAACGTGAGCGCCGGCGCTTCTGCGCCGCCTGGCGCCGCTTCCGCAGCGGCCTCTGCGGGCGTGTCTTCCGCCGCCTCGTCCTGGGCCCGCGCCGAGGGAGAACTTAGTGCAAATGTGATGACCGCAGCAAACAGGACCGGGACTGCAAAACCGCAACTCCCAAGAGAAAGCCTTCGATACATGGCAACCGCCTTCCAGGAGGAATATTTCTGTCGCGCGGCCTATCAAGCTTGTCGAAAGCGCGTCAGTGCAGCCGTCGACGCCGTAAACCAACGCGTCACGTCGGGGCCCCCATGTGCGATAAGTGTGCCAAATCGCGCAGCCAGCGCGGGCGCCGATGCTTGCGGGGAAGGCGAAAACCCAAACCAGGTCGCCACTTGGAGAAAATGGCTGCTAGCACAAAAAGTCGCTTTGCGCGGGATCGAAGCGCTTAGCGTGCCTGATAGACAGGCAGGAAATGGAGCGCCTGAAGGCACGCCGACGGACGCCGCGCGTGAGACAGGACGAGCACAGCGACAGACATTGCGCCTGGCAAGGGCGACTGTCTCAGGCAGCCTCTCCAGCCGGCTCCGCCGCGACCAAAGCCGCCCGCTCCCGTAAGGTGCGGCCGATCACGATCACTCCCTCGATCACCAGCAGGATGGCCAGAATGAACAGCACCGTGCTCAGCGGGCCGTTGATGTCGAAGCGGCCTTGCCGCCAGGCCTCGCGGGCGGTCTTCGACCAATTCCAAAGAATCAGGCTGAGCGAAGTGAAGGTGACTATCACCATGACCGCTGCGGGCAGGGCCGTATAAACCCAGCTCTTGCCGGTCCGCAGCAGCCAGACTGTTACGCCAATCAGCGTCAATGCGGCCAGCAACTGGTTAGCCGTGCCGAACAGATTCCAGAATACCAACCAGGCTGGCACTGGGGCGCCGGTCTCTGGATCGGTCATGGTTTGCAGCACCAGGTACATCGGCGGCAGCAACGTCAGCACAGTGCAGACCAGGCGCCCCGTCTTGCCCTGCCAGCCGGTGAATTCCTGCAGTACGTATCGGCCCAAACGCGTGCAGACGTCGAGCGTGTCATAGATGAACGTGGCGAAGGCCAACAAGCAGAATCCGTACAAGTAGCCGTAGGCGGCGTCGTAGTCGATGCGGAAAACTTGCGCGAACATGGCGATGAATCGAGAAACGCCCTGGGCAAAAATCTGGTCCGGGTTGCCGCTAGCGCCTTTGGCCATAATCATCACGCAACTCAGAGAAATGATCGCCACGAAGGCTTCCAGCAACATGCAGCCATAGCCAATGCTCTTGGCGTCTCCCTCGCAACGTAGCTGTTTCGACGAGGTTCCCGAGCTGATCATCGAGTGAAACCCGCTGCAAGCGCCGCAGGCGATCAATACGAACAGGGCGGGAAACAGATACAGCGGCTTGCCGCCCTTCATCGCCTGCCAGCCGGTGAACTGTGGATAGGTGATCTCGATCGCCTGGCCCAAAAATGCGGCGGCTACGATGCCCAAAAAGGCTAGCAGCACGGTTGCCGACAGGAAATAGCCGCCCAGGAATCCGCGCGGCTGCAGCAGCGCCCAGACCGGCACGACGGAAGCCACGCCGCAGTAGACCAGCAGCAGAATATCCCAGGTTTTCGCGGCGCTGCCGTCGTACCAAAGCGCCTCAGGGATCGACAGTCGCAGGTGCTGCCCGGCCCAGATGGAAACCAGCACCAGCGGCATGAAGATCGCCGTGGCCCAACTCAGCGAGAGCTTCGTGTAGCGAAGTACAAGGCCCATGATGACTGCCAGCAGCAGGTACATCATCGACGCGCTGGCCACTGCGGCGCCGCGCTCGACGTCTTCGACCTTGGCCCCGGCCGCCAGATCGGGTGCAAACGTCGTCGCCGTGATGTCCGTGAACGCGACGACGATGTAAACCAGCGCAATCCACACGAACGACAGGAACAGCAGGTACGCCCGGCGGCTCATGTGTTCCCGGACGATGTCCGGAATGCTGCGGGCCTTGTGCCGCACGCTGGCCACCAGCGACGTCATATCGTGTACGCCGCCGATGAAAATGCTGCCGATCAGAATCCAGATCAGCGCCGGAACCCAGCCGAATAGCAGCCCGGCCACAATCGGCCCGACGATTGGCCCGGCCGCCGCAATGGCGGAAAAATGCTGCGAAAACAGGTACGGCGCGGGCGTCGGCACGAAGTCTTCGCCGTCGTTGACTTCGCAGGCCGGGGTGATCGTGTCATTGCGGAGCTCGAGCTTTCCGACCAGCCAGCGGCCGTAGGTGAAATAGGCGGCCAACAAGATCAGCCCCGAACCGATCGTGATTCCCAGCAAGCTCATCGCACTCAGCTCCCAAAACTCCGCCGCCGGCCTTCGCGGCTCGAACGGGGATGTATGTCGTAATTCACCGCCAACCAATAGTTTACAGTCTGCCTGTGCGGCCGTCTAACCGGTAGGCGAGACGGCCGATTCCGCTAGCGGCGAGGTTGGAAGGAAACCGCTAATCAACACTGATCGCCACTCATCGGAAAGCATTTAGCCATGAGAGATTAGCGAGATTCAGTGGAGATCAGCGGTTCCTGCTCTGCTCGTTCTTCTGCCGTATCCCGAGCCGCCGCGGCTGTTTTTTTGAGCAAACGGGGACGCTTCGTTCTACGAGCGGAGCGCATTTGGGCATTATGCTTGACGAGAGGCGCTCGGCCGCGCATACAGGGCACGACCGAAGGCGGGCGCAGACTTTCAATGGCTCAGGGAGATGCTTCGATGGACAGGCGGACTTGGTTCAAAACGACTTCCCTGGGCGCGGGCGCGATGGGCTTGCCGTGGCTGGCCGCCGGAACGCTTTCGGCCGCGGGTCCGACCAGCCCGGCCGCGGCGGCCGACGGCAAGAAACTGCCGCCGCTGAAAATCACCGACGTCAAAACCATCCTCACCGCCCCGGCCAAAATCCGGCTGGTGGTCGTCAAAGTGTTGACCAACGAGCCGGGGTTGTACGGCCTGGGCTGCGCCACCTTTACCCAGCGGCCGCGAGCCGTGGAGACGGCCGTCGACAAGTACCTGAAGCCGTTTCTGATCGGCAAGAATCCGCTGGCGGTCGAAGACGTGTACCAGTCGTCGTTCGTCAGCTCTTATTGGCGCAACGGCCCGGTGTTGGGCAATGCCATCAGCGGCGTCGATCAGGCTCTGTGGGACATTCTCGGCAAGCGCGCGGGCCTGCCCGTCTATCAGCTCTTCGGCGGCAAGTGCCGCCACGCGGTCGATACCTACCGCCACGCCAACGGCATGACCTTGGAAGAGGTGGAAGACTCCGTGCGGGCCTTGATGGAACAAGGGCATCGCCACGTGCGAGCGCAGGTGGGACTGCCCAAAATGTCGACCTACGGCGCCGGCAAGCTCCACGATCGCTCCGAGCCGCCCAAACCCTGGGAGCCTAAGCCGTACGTGCGGATGGTTCCCAAGCTGTTCGAGCACCTCCGCAATAAGCTCGGCGACGAGGTGGAGCTATTGCACGACGTCCACGAGCGCGTGCCGCCGATTCTGGCCATTCAATTGGCAAAAGACCTGGAGCCGCTTCGGCTGTTCTTTCTCGAAGATCCGTTCAGCCCCGAGGACGTCGGCTACTTTACGCACCTGCGCGAGCAGACCAGCACGCCGATCGCGATGGGCGAACTGTTCAACAACCCGAACGAGTTCGTGCCGCTCATCACCGGACGCCTGATCGATTTCATTCGCATCCACATTTCGCAGATCGGCGGCTTGACGATGGCCCGCAAGGTGGCGACGCTCTGCGACTTCTTCTCCGTGCGGACTGCCTGGCACGGGCCGGGCGACGTCTCGCCGGTCGGCCACGCCGCCAACGTACACCTCGATCTGGCGACGCCTAACTTCGGCATTCAAGAAGCCCGGGCATTCACCCAGGCCGAGCAGGACATGTTCCCTGGCTGTCCCGAGTTGAAAGACGGCTACTACTGGATCAACGAGCGCCCCGGACTGGGCATCGACCTGGATGAAAAGCTGGCGGCCAAATTCCCGATCGAAGACGATCCGAGCTTTGACATGGACTGGGGCGAGCTGCGCCGCAACGACGGGACGGTGGTCAAGCCGTAAGCCATGCACGTCCTCTTCGTCCATCAAACTTTCCCCGCCCAGTTCGGCCATATCGCCAAGTACCTGGTCGAGCAGCACGGCTTTCGCGCCACGTTCGTTTCGAAGGCGCCGCCGGGGAGCGTGGAGGGGATCGAGCTCGTCCAGTATCCGCTCCGCAGCGGCGCGACGGAGCAAACGCACTATTGCAGCCGCACGTTCGAAAACG
>DASZUP010000261.1:0-26606 GCA_035547635.1 Pirellulales bacterium | reverse complement strand
TGCGCTTGATGTAGCGCTCCAGCGTCTCGCGCCGGGCGCCAGGCCTGGACGCACTGCAGGCGTCGGCGGCTGCGACCAGCACGGTATACGGATTCTCAATCCGCAAATCATCGTGGTGCCCGAGCGCCGCATGAATGACCTCGGCCCGTTCGCCGTAGCGGCGGAGCAAATCGGCGCCGATCTTGGGGTGGCCGCCTTCGGCCTCGTGATCGGCGGCTTTGCCAATGTCGTGCAACAACCCGCAACGCCGCGCCAGCTTGGCGTCCAGCCCGAGCTCGTCGGCCATCATGCCCGTGAGGAACGCGACCTCAATCGAGTGCCTCAGGACATTCTGGCTGTAGCTGGTGCGGAAGCGGAGCCGCCCGAGCAGATGGATCACGCGCTCGTGCAAGCCGGGCACGTCGGCCTCCTGGGCGGCCTCTTCGCCGAGCTTCTGCAGATGCTGTTCCAATTCGGCCTGCGTCTCGCCCACGATCTCCTCGATCCGCGAGGGATGGATGCGCCCATCGGCGATCAGCTTGGCCAGCGAGATGCGGGCCACCTCTCGGCGCACCATGTCGAAGCCGCTGACGATCACCACGCCGGGCGTGTCGTCGATGATCACGTCCACTCCGGTAGCCTTCTCGAACGCCCGGATGTTGCGGCCTTCGCGGCCGATGATCCGCCCCTTCATATCGTCGTTCGGAATATCGACCGTGCTGGTCGTGGTCTCCGCCGTGTGCGTGGCGGCATAGCGTTGCAGGGCCGTGATCATCACCTCGCGAGACTTCTCTTCGCAGGTCTCGGCGATGCGCCGTTCGTGCTTGATGATCACCGCTCCGGCCTCGTGCTGCAGCTCAGAGTCGAGCCGCTCCAGCAACTGCCGTTTGGCCTCTTCCTGGCTGAGCCCGCTGATCTGGTGCAGCGAATGTCGCTGCGACTCGAGAATCTTGGCCAGCTCTTCGTTGCGCCGATTCGTGTCTTCAATCCGCTCGGCCAGCTTGCGCTGATTGCCTTCGACCATCTTCTCCTGTTTGCGGAGCTGGTCAGCCTGCTGCTCCAGCGCGTCCTGGCGTTTATCGAGCAGTCGCTCGCGTTCGTGCAGTTCCTGGCGGATGACGCCAAGTTCCTTTTCTCCCTCGGCCCGTTGCAGGATCGCCAGTTCTTTGATTTCCAGTTCGGCTTCGCGGCGGCGATTATCGATTTCGCGCTCGGCCTGCTCGATCATCTCGCGCGCCTTCTTGTTGGCGTCTCGAAGATGCAGGTAGTCGAGCAGTTTGATGACCGCAAAGGTGCCTACGACCGAGGCGACCAGCGTCAATAAATGTCCCATCAGCTCCCCAATTCAAAACGTCGTCCCGGCCGACGCGGCGAATCGCATTCCCAAGCGCCAAATCAACCGGGCGTTGGCCACGGCATTTCATCGTGCAGCCCGAGCGGTCGCAATGACTCGGAAGCCGAAGGAGCTGTTCGCCGGCTGGTCCGAAAGGACCGGCCGTGAATCGGCGAGAAAGGGAGATGGAGTGAGGCACGGCGGCGCGTACGGCGCGCACGTCGATTTGTCGGGTTTAGCTGCGTCGAAGTCGTTGACGGCCGCGGCAACCAAGAAAGCTGCCGCGCAACCGGTCTCGCCAAGCGGCGCGCACGCTTGGCGCGCGTCCCCCGGCTTCCTCATATCCCCGAAAAATCGTCATCCAGCCGTCGTTCGAGATACTTTGGCCCTGGCACGCATCGGTCTCCGCAGCCGAGGAATTCGGCTGCCGCGTGCGCACTACTTCGCCCTGCGGGGCCTTCTTGGAACTCGGAAGCATTCCGAGCAACTGCTGCAAGAGTATGATCAGTAAGTGCATGGTTCGGCCGGCTCCCGAGATCGGCTGGGTCTTGCTACCTGCTCACAAAATCCAGTCACTAACTCTCGTTGATTCATCCTGCGACGCCGCCGAGCGGCTGGCGCACGCTTTCAGGCTAACACGAATCTCATCGTAGCAGAGTTTGTCTCAACTGCAACTGATTTCCTTCGCGGCGCCAGCGTGGTTAAAATGTTCGCATGCTAGAGGTTACAAACGTCAAGGTCAGGAACATGGCCGGCCCTCGGCTGGAACGGCAATTCGCCGAGAGTTGGGCCCCGGCCGACTGGGCCGAGTTGACCGTCCTGGTCGCCGTTTCCGGCGGCGCCGACAGTGTGGCGCTGCTGCGCGCCATGGCGGCCATTCGCCTGCCCGGACCGGGGCGGCTGATCGCCGCTCATTTCAATCATCAATTGCGAGTCTCGGCCGAGGACGACGAAGCCTTCGTCCGCGATTTATGCCGGGAATTGGGCCTGAGCTGCGAAGTCGGCCGCGCCGACGTGGCCCGGCAAGCGACCCGCCAAGGCGACGGCGTAGAAGCCGCTGCACGGCGCGCCCGCTACCAATTCTTGCAAGCGACGGCCGAACGCCTGGGAGCGCGTTACCTGGTCACCGCCCACACGGCCGACGACCAGGCTGAGACGATCCTGCACCGGATCCTCCGCGGCACGGGCCTGGCAGGGTTGGCCGGCATCCCACGAAGTCGCCCTTTGGGACCAGCCGTCTCGCTGCTGAGACCGATGCTTGGCCTCCGCCGCGCGGATGTGGCAGCCTATCTGGCCGAACTGGGCCAGACCTATCGCGACGATGAAACGAACCTCGATCTCGATTTCACCCGCAACCGGCTGCGTCGGGAGCTGCTGCCGCAGCTTGCCGAGCAGTACAACGCGCGCGTGGTCGAAGCGATTCTGCGGCTCGGCCAACTGGCCGGCGAGGCCCAGGATCTTATCGCCGGCATGGCCCAAGGGCTGGGGGACCGCTGCGTACGCCCAGATGGCGCCGACCGCCTGACGATCGACTGCCAGCCATTGATCGGCCAGCCGCCGCAACTGGTGCGCGAGTGCCTGCTGCTCGCCTGGCGCGCTCAGCGCTGGTCGGAACAAGCCATGGGCTTCGACGAGTGGGAGCGGCTGTCTGAACTTGCGATGCAAACGCCGCCCGCCGCCGCCCTATCTATCACGCTCCCCGGCGCCATCGTCGCGACCCGGACGGAACGACTGGTGACGCTGGAGCGGCCCGAACGCCAAAGTCGGCTCTTGGAAGTCGACGACGTGCTGCAGAAGTAGCCCAGACCATCTGCCGGTCGGAGCCAGATGAGCCAGCAGCCCCGACTTCCGGCTTCAGACTTTCCTCCCTACTCAACCGCGCCTTGCACGCCGCCGGCGAAGAGCTCGTCTTCTTCGTCGCGACTGATCAGGATCTCCGCCTTATAACCGCCTTGAGAACGATCGTAGAGAATAATGCCGGTGAAAATCACAATCAGCAGCGAAGGCAGGAGCGACACCCAGCGAAACGCCATGCGATAGCCCTGGCTCTGTGCTGCAGCGGCAAGTTCGCGCCCGGAGCTGTCTTCGGGCAGTTTCTCTACGGCGCCCGGATCGATCCCGACATAAGCCCCCGCACCTCCGCGCTTGAGTATCTCGGGCGCCATTTCTTTGTCTGTCTCTTCGACGTAACGAACGGCGTAGGTGTCGACAATGTGCCCCATCTGCGGCAGTACCTGCGAGATGGAAAGGTTGCCGATCGATCCCATCAGCGCCAGGGCTAACGCGCCTCCCTTGGGGAAGCGTTCAGCCGTCACGCCGAGCATGGTCGGCCAGAAGAACGTGATCCCCAGGCCGAAGATTGTGGCGAATCCGATTGCCGTGACGGCGCTGTCGGCGTAACTCAGCGCGTATAACCCGATTCCCGACAACACTGCCGATCCGAGCATCATGCCGACCGGCGAAATCTTGTGGGCAATCGGGCCGGCGAAGTGACGCAACACGAACATCATGCCGGAGGTGTAGACGAGAATCAGCGTCCCCGAAACGCCCGCGGTGCTGCGCATCACCGACTCCTGCCACTTCTGCGGTCCCAACTCGGTGGCGGCGGTCAACAACATGCAGAAGCCCCAAATCAGGAACAACGGCCGCAGGCACTCTTTGAACATGTCCGCCGTGGACACGCCTGATTCCACGCGCTCCGTCTGCGGAAACCTGGCGGGAATCAGCATCACGCCATACGCGATGGCGGGCAAGGCGATCAGGCACAGCGACGTCTGCCACAGTTCCAAACCTGCAACGCCTTCGGGAACCAGCTTGCGAACGACGAACTGAGCGCTGAGCCCGCCAATAACCAGTCCGCCCGGCCACCAGGCGTGGAGCATGTTCAAGTAGTGGGTCTTCTTGTCGGGATACAGCGTGGCGATCAGCGGGTTGATGCCCACTTCGGTGAAGCCGTTGCCGAAGCCCATCAGCAGCGAAGAAACAAACAACCACTGGTAACTGAAGTCCGAATGGGGCGCGAAGATGGTGGCTACCGACCCAATCAAGTGCGAGCCGAACGCCAGAAACATGATGCGTTTCATGCCGAGCAGGTCGCAGATGAAGCCGCCAAACAGCATGGAGAGCGCCATGCCCATGAACACCGCGCCTTCGATGCCCCCCTTTTGTTCCTGTGACAACTGAAAGGCGTTGCCCATTTCCTGGAGGATGTCGCCGCGCACGACGAAGGTAAATGCTGAGGTGATCAAGGCGATGCAACTGCAGACGAACAACCCGCGGCGGTTAATCATCTGGTTCTCCTGGGGCGCTATGAAGACAAATAGGGAAGGACGGCAGTTCTTGAAAGCTGCGCAAATGAAGCGCCTTGCGGCGTTTGCGGGGGCATCCGAAGCCGCTTGGGCGCGGATCGGACCGCATCATTCGTTTGGCACGCTTTCACCGGGAGTCCGCAACGCGGCGACCTATCGGCAGGAACGGCTTGCCGCATGCACGACAAGACCATCGAGTATATCGAGGCCGGACCGCAAGTAAATGTTTTACCGCTCGACCTTTCCGTCAAACGTTCGCAACAGTTGCGCCGCAAGAGCCGCGGGGGGAAACCGGTGCGATTCTGTCGGCCGCGCCGCGCTGCGCGAGCGGCAAACCTGCCTTGACCAAATTCACGTAACTGACGTAGCATACGCCACTTTTGATCCTTTCGTAGGCGGGCAAATAGGCGAGCGGCAACGTTGAACAAGCTCTCCGGCAGCCATTATGCGTGTCTGGCGTGCCTGTTGGCATTGGCGCTCGCGGTGCGCGTGGGCGCCGCCTATTGGTGGCAAGCTCGGCTGCCGGCTGGGGCTCGATTCGAATTTGGCGACAGCGACGCCTACTGGACGCTCGCGCGGCATTTAGCTCACGGGGAGCCCTACCAGTACGGTTCGCCCGACGCCCGCATTTTCCGTACGCCCGGCTACCCGCTGCTGCTCGCCGCGCTGTTCCGCGCTGCAGAAAACGAGCCGCCCGTCGTGTGGGCGCGATGGCTCAGCGCAGCCTTGGGAACTTTGGCCGTAGCCGCCGTATACGGTCTGGGCCGGCAACTATTCAATCCACGGACCGCGCTAATCGCCGCAACAATCGCCGCCGCGTATCCGGGCGCCATCGCCGACAGCGTGTTTGTGCTCAGCGAAGCGCCTTTTTGCCCGCTGATGGTGGCGCAACTCGTGGCCTGGGCCGCCAGTTGGCAAGCTGCAACGACGGCGCGCGCCGCCTGGCTGGCCGCCCTGGCGGGAACCTTGGCAGGCGCAGCGACGCTCATGCGCCCGGGGTGGCTGTTGTTCGTGCCGTTTGGATTGGCGGCCGGAGTCGTCTTTGGGAAGCAACGAACGAAACACCTGCGCCTGGGCGCCGTCATGCTGGCCGCGCTGGCGCTGGCGATGACGCCTTGGTGGGTGCGCAATTGGCAGGTCGTCGGCCACTTCGTGCCAACCACGTTGCAGGTCGGCGCCAGTCTGTACGATGGCTTGAATCCGCAAGCCGACGGTTCGAGCGAAATGTCGTTCGTCGCCAGGTTTCAGCAGGAAGAGCGTGACGCAGAGCGTCAAGCGGGCGGCTTGAAGGAACCGTTCGAATACCGGCTCGATCAACGCCTGCGGCGCGCTGCACTGAACTGGGCCCAGGCGCACCCGGCCCGAGTGGCTGAGTTGGCCGGCATCAAATTCCTGCGAATCTGGAACGTCTGGCCGAACGACGCTCAATTCCGCAACCTCCCGTTGCGGCTCGTGACGTTCAGCACGTACGTTCCCGTGTTGGCGTTGGGAATTTGGGGAGCATGGAAGATGCGTCATCGCGGTTGGCCCGTGGTGCTGGCCTGGCTGCCCGCCGTTTACTTGACGCTGCTGCACCTGGTGTTCGTCGGCTCCATTCGCTACCGCGAGCCGGCCATGCTCAGCCTGATGGCCCTGTCCGCGGCGGCAATCTTGCAAGGAAGTACGTCATCATCCGACGGTTGATCTGCATCTGCTGGTCGAGCTGCAAATGGGGATCGCTCCTGTTGCTGGTAGGAGCGGCCGCCGGAGTGCTGTTTTTCTACCCTCGTCTCGATGATGAAATCCGTCGCCGCGTCGAACAGCGGATCGCCGAGCAGTACCCTGATTTGACCGTCTCGATCCGGTCCGCGAGATTGCTCTCCGGCCAGGGAATTGAAATTCGCGGGCTTTCGATCAGCGAACCGGGCGTGAGCGGACCGACGGCCGAATTGGCTTACCTGGAAGAGATACTGCTGCAAGGCGCGACGGATTGGAAGCAACTGCTGCAAGGCGAGCTGTCCATCACGACCGTCGTTATTCGCCGGCCGACGATTCGCATCACCCACCGGCCGGACGGTTCCTGGAGCGCCGCCAGGTTGTTTCCGCTGCCGAAACTGAGCGAGACGCCTCCCCAGGGAACGATCGAGAACGCAGTCGTCGAGATCTCCGACCCGCTCAGGACTCAAAGCGGCACTTTCACGCTCCGCGATATCGACCTGGAGTTCAAACCGGACGACCGCATCAGCCCCGATCCCGACGGCCGGACGGCGCTGCAGTTGATCGGCCATCTGTCGGGCGACCACTTTCGCCAGATCGACATGGCGGCCAGCTTCGCCCCCAGCGGCGAACATTGGTCGGTCCACGGGACCATTCAGGACTTGGACTTTTCACCCGAACTGACTCGTTCGCTGCCGGGCATCGTCTCTCGCCGGCTGGCGGAGTTGGGTTCGTTGCGGGCGCAGATGAAAGGCCGGTTCTCCGTTTACCGCGATCCTGCCGCGACGCCCGATTTGGGCTTCGAAGTGTCCGGCCAGGTCACGCGCGGCCGCATTGACGACCCGCGTTTGCCCTATCCGCTGACGGACCTGCGAGCGCTTTTCGAGTGTACGCCCCAAGGCCTGCGGATCACCGACGCAACCGCCCGCAGCGGCCAGACGACGCTGCGCGTCGACGAATTCCGCCGCCAAGGCTTCGGACCTGCGAGCCCTTACACGTTGAAGGCCGCGGGAAACCGGCTGGTATTCGCCTCGCAGTTGCGATCGGCGCTGCCGCAAGCGTGGCAGGAGGAATGGCAGAAGTTCATGCCCAGCGGAGAATTCGACGTCCAGCAACTGGAAGTCGGCTATGACGGCGTCCGCTGGAAGCCTCGGCTGACGGTCCGGCTGATGAACGTCGGCTTCAGCTACCACAAGTTCCCCTACCGGCTGGAGCACTGCACCGGCGTTGTGGAACTGAACGAAGACAATTTGACGGTCGATCTGAAAACCGCCAACGAAGGGACCGACGTCCGCGTGTTCGGGCAGTTCTCGAATCCCGGTCCGGCGGCGACGGGCTATTGTGAAATCCGCGGCGAGGGCGTGCGTTTGGACGAAAAGCTGCTGCTCGCTCTCGGCGATCCCTCGCGCCGCATCGTGCGTTCGCTGCACCCGCGCGGCGCCATGAACGTCTTTTTTCGCTGCCAGACCGATAACCAAACGCCCGGGGAGTGGCATAAACGCCTCGATCTCTCGCTCAACCGCTGCTCGTTGCGGTATGACCAGTTCCCGTACCCGTTAGAGAACATTCGCGGTTCGATTCACATGGACGACGGCCGCTGGGACTTCGGCGATGCCGGTCTGGAGGGCGTCAATGATACGGGGCGCGTCGTCTGCCACGGGCGTTTGCTCCCCGACGAAAACGGGCATTACGACGTCGCCTTGAACTTCGACGCGCTCAACGTTCCCTTGGACGAAGAACTGCGAGACGCCTTGCTGGTCCGCAGTCCGGGCGGAGCGCGGCTGTGGACCGCCATGAAACCTCGCGGCTCCGTCGCCCTGCACGCCCTCATCCGTTTCTTACCCGGCGCCCCCAAACCGATGGTCACGGTGACCGCCGAGCCCGTACTGAACAATTATGGGAACCAGCCGGTATCCATTGAACCGAGCTATTTTCCCTATCGTCTCGACCTGTTACGCGGAAAGTTCACCTACCAGGACGGCCGCGTAACGTTCTCCGGCGTCCACGCGGAGCACCGCAACACGGTCGTCAAGGCTCGTGACGGTAGCTGCGATATCGACGCGGCCGGCGGTTGGCGCTTGAGCCTGCCTCACATGGCCGTGGATCGCCTGAGCGCCGACGCCGATCTGATTCGCGCCTTGGGCGCCGGCCGCTTGAAGAAACTGATCGCCGACTTGAAGCCCAAGGGGGCGGTCAACCTCGAGGGCGGGTTCGAGCTGGCAAGCCACGGCGAAGGCGCCGAGCCGGTCGCCTCGAAGTGGAACTTGCGGGTCTACTCAATCAACAGCAGCCTGGATTGCGGCGTGACGCTCGAACGGCTGGCGGGCAAAATTACGCTCGACGGCGAATTTGACGGCCGGAAACTGCAGTGCTACGGCGAGCTCGATATCGATTCCGTCAACTACCGGGATTTCCAGTTCACCCAGGTGCTCGGGCCCTTCTGGATCGACGATACGTCGATCCTGTTCGGCTTCAAGGCAGATCGCCGCCGCGGCTTGCGGCCCGAGCGGCAGATTACCGCCCAGCTTTATGAAGGGCGCTTGCTGGGTGACGTGACGGTGCAACTGGACGAGGCGCCCAGTTACTTCGTCCACGCGGAACTGGCCGGCGCCGACCTGGCGCGCGCCGCGCAAGAGGCGTTTGTCGGCCGACAACAAATCAGCGGGCGGCTGTCGGCGAATGCCGATTTTCGCGGCTCGGGCCGCGGGCTGCATAACTTGAGCGGTCGCGGCAGCATCTGGCTCAACAACGCCGATCTGTATGAATTGCCCGTCATGCTCGCCTTGCTGAAAACGCTGCGCGGCCGCGCCCCCGATACCACGGCGTTCAACACGGCCGACATGAACTTCCGCATTCAGGGCGAACACGTTTACCTGAACAATATCCATTGCCAGGGAGATGCCGTCAGCTTGCGAGGCACGGGCGAGTTGAACCTGGACCGCAGCATCAAAATGACCTTTTATCCGATCGTCGGCCGCGATGATCGCCGGTTGCCGCTGTTGGACCAGTTTCTCGGCCGCGCCAGCCAGCAGATCATGCTGATTCACGTCGACGGCACGCTCGAGGCCCCGGAAACCCGCAGCGAGGTCTTCCCCGCCTTGGCCCAGGCGCTGCAGGCGTTTCCGCAATTGCAGTCCGCGGAGCCGCAGGGCGAACCGCTCAGACGGCCGACGGCCGACGGCCCCGCCGCTCGACCCGGCGCTCCCAGCGCCACGTATAACTCGGCTCCCAGATACAGCGTGCCTCGGAGGTGAATCCGTAACCTAGAATTACCGTAGTCGCCCCCAAGCGCCGCGGCCTCGCCGTGCGGTTTCCTTCGGCTGACCGCCAATGGGACGATCGCGCCGACTGAACGCGGCTGATCACCGACGGGTTGACGCCACACGATCGAACGTCAGGCGGACAAACGAAAATCCCTGTTCCTTACAGACGGAGACGTGCCATGAGCATCGGACCGTTGGGGTTTGTCAGCAGCGTCGCGGGCTCGCCATTAGCGCAAACCAAAGGTTCGGAGGTCGAACGCGCCCAGCACGAAACGGCAGGCGTCGAGCGGCAGCAAGAGGGGAGCCGCAAAGCGGAACGCGCGGCGGGCGTTGGCGCCGCAGACGGCGAAGATCACCAGACGGCCGATCGCGACGCCGACGGTCGACGACTGTGGGAGGCGCCTCTGGCTCCCTCCACCCCGTCGGACCAGGCGAACGACGACGCCGGCGCCGGCCATGGCGCCAAGGATCCGACGGGTGAAAGCGGCGGAAGTCTCGACTTGATCGGCTGAAAGAGCGACGGTTCGCCCGACGGGTTGCTCGTGTTTGGGACTTGAAAGCGCCTCGGGAAGCGCGCGGTCCGCCCTTACGTGGCGTCTCGATACGACGCGGTGCTGTCCCCGCTGTCCAGCGAAGCGGCCGCGTTGTCCCGCTCGTTGAGCATCGAGGCCGTGTTGTCCCCGTCGTCCAGCGACGAGGCTTCGCTGATCACCAGCTCGTCAATCGCGTCCTGCACTTCTTCCGGGCGATGGTCATACAAGACCACGAAGGTTCCGGTGCCGATCGTCAGCTTATCTCCGGGCATGAGAATCTCTTCGGAGACGTGGGCCCGGTTCACGAGCGTGCCGTTCTTCGACCCCAGATCGTGTACCACGAGCGTCGCGCTGACCTTGTCGATGCGACAATGCAGGCGGCTTAACCACCGATCGTCCAGGCGAATGTCAGCGGCCGCCCCTCGCCCGATTACCACCGGAAGCCGCTCCAGCGCAATGTGGTGTTTTGAGCCGCCAGGGCCGACATTGATGAGCTTGGCGTTCATGGCACAGGCTAGGACGCAAAGTCGAGAATACGCAACTACGGCCGCCGTCTTTCACCGACTCCGGACAGGTCGCAGCCGCTGCACTTCGTCTGCGGGGGAAAGATCGGGATTGTCTATCATTCCATAACCGGTCTTGTGAATCAACCAGCACATTGGCGGTAAACTGCACGGTGCGCACAAAGCGGGGCTCCGCCCTGTCAAGCTTGGCGCGTGCTGATCTGCCGCAATCGATCGCAATGGCGAGGCCGTCTGCATCGAAACTTCGAGGCGCTTCGGCCAAGCCGGCCGTTGCCCGTCTGCCAGCGAGGAGCGGGCCTGGGCGCCAGCGGAATTCGGCCGAACCTAAACCCGAGCCTCGTGCTCCTGGATGTCAAAGTTTCCGAATGCCACAGTGGGGTAGGCGGCCGCCGTTGCGCCGAGCGGCATGGGAACGAGGCGTTAGGCCTCTGCCTGGCCTGCACCGTCGAGGCGCCGCTGGCGCCACCCTTGACCCTGCCGCGGCCGCTGCTGAGAATCAATGGTTTGGCTCGTTCCGCCGCCAGGCGGCTGACAACGCTCAATCCCCGATAACAAGCCGATCCGCTCATGTCCGCCACCCGTCATGTGCCCGATGCCGCCGGCCGTTTTGGCCCGTTCGGCGGGCGATACGTCCCCGAAACCCTGACTCGAGCGCTGGATGAACTGGCGGCGGAATACGAAGCGGCGAAGAACGACGCCGGTTTTCAGGCCGAGTTGGCCGAACTGTTCAAGAATTACGTCGGCCGGCCTTCGCCCCTTTACCACGCCAAACGACTCAGCGAAAAAGCCGGCGGCGCCCAGATCTACCTGAAGCGAGAGGATCTCAACCACACCGGCGCCCACAAGATCAACAACACCCTCGGCCAGACGCTGCTGACCTTGCGGATGGGCAAGCCGCGCGTGATCGCCGAAACGGGCGCCGGCCAGCATGGAGTCGCCACGGCGACGGCCTGCGCGCACTTCGGCTTGGAATGCGTCGTCTATATGGGCGAGGAAGATATTCGCCGACAAAAGCTGAACGTGTTCAACATGCGCATGATGGGCGCGGAAGTGCGGCCGGTTTCCAGCGGTTCGCGGACGCTGCGAGACGCTATTAACGAAGCCTTGCGAGACTGGATGAGCTCGGTCGAGAACACGCACTACATTATTGGCTCGGTGGTCGGCCCCCATCCGTTCCCGATGATCGTGCGGGATTTCCAGTCGATCATCGGCCAGGAAACGATCGACCAGTCTCGCGAGTCGCTCGGCCGGCTGCCCGACGCCGTGGTGGCTTGCGTCGGCGGCGGCAGCAATGCCGCCGGCATGTTCTACCCGTTCGTGGAGCACGGCGGCGTGGAATTGTTCGGCGTGGAGGCGGGCGGGCGCTCCAACCAGTCGGGCGACCACGCCTCGCCGCTCTCTTTTGGCCAGCCGGGCGTGCTGCACGGCAGCTTCAGCTACGTGATGCAGGACGAGGACGGCCAAACCTGCGACGTGCATTCCGTCTCAGCCGGTCTTGATTATCCGGGCGTCGGACCGGAGCACAGCTACTGGAAGGAGACGGGGCGGGTCAAGTATCTCTCCTGCTGCGACGACGAAGCCTTGTCCGCCTTCGACGCGTTGGCGCGGAGCGAAGGCATCCTGCCGGCGTTGGAAAGCTCGCACGCCATCGCCAAAGGCCTCGAGATCGCCGCCCAGCGTCCGAAGGACCAGTATGTCGTGATCTGCCTTTCCGGCCGCGGCGACAAGGACGCCTTCGAGGTCGCCCGCCTGCGGGGCGAAAGCATGGATTGACTTTGCCCGCTCGCCGACGCTGACGCCTGAGATCGCGCATGAGACCGGCGTCGCGTGCAACTGACTCGCCGGTTTTGCACGACCTGGAAAAATCGAAAACCTGGAATCCGCTTTCCCCATGTCCGCCATCGACCAACTCTTCACCCGCTTGCGTGCTGCAGGCGAAAAGGCCTTGATGCCGTTCGTAACGGCCGGCGATCCGGATCTCGACTTCACGTCCGCCGTTGTGGCCGAGCTGGTTTCGCGCGGCGCCCATCTCTGCGAGATCGGCGTTCCCTACAGCGATCCCATCGCCGACGGGCCGGTGATTCAAGCTTCGTATACCCGGGCCTTGAACCATAAGATCAAGCTCGCACAAATCTTCGAGATGCTCGCGCGGACCAGCCCGCAGGTCTCGGCGCCGCTGGTGACGATGGTCAGCTACGCGATCATCTACCGCCATGGTCTGCAGCGTTACGTGGAAGAAGCCCAGGCGGCGGGCGTGGCCGGCGCCATTGTCCCCGACTTGCTGGTTGAAGAATCGGCGGAACTGGCCGCCGTCTGCCGCAAGGCCGATTTCAGCCTGGTTCAACTGGTCACGCCGACGACGCCGCGCGAGCGGGCGATGCGAATTGCCGAACAATCAACCGGCTTTTTGTACTACGTCTCCGTCACCGGCATCACCGGCGAGCGCACCGCCCTGCCCCAGTCGCTGGTGGATAACGTCGCCTGGCTGAGAGAGCAGACCGATACGCCGATCTGCATCGGCTTCGGAATCAACCAGCCCGAGCACGTGCGGCGCCTCGCTCCGGTCGCCGACGGGTTGATCGTCGGTTCGGCCGTTGTGCGCCGCGTCGCCGAAGCCGATCATCGCCCGCGCGAGCAAGTGCTTGCCGAACTGGGAGATTACGTCTCCAGCCTGCTGGCCGCGTTTAAATAAACCCTGCTTCCGATCGGGTCTCGTGCCAGAACTTCCTGAAGTAGAGACGATGAGACGGGGCATCGCGGCAATCGTCGGCAGCCGCATCTGCGGAGTCGCGCGCCCCAAGTGCCGGCTGAAGCCGATCCTGATCTCGCCGGAGTTGGGGCGCCTGCGCCGCCGCGTGGTCGGACGGACCATAACCGCCCTGGACCGGATCGGCAAGCGCGTCGTCATTCGGCTGGATCATCCGCGCGGCGGCGCCGGCGATTCGATCGTCATCGAACCGCGGATGACGGGCCTGGTGCTGCTGGCCGACCCGCCTGAGGAAGAACACTTGCGGTTGACGTTCCATCTGTCGGGCGGCACGGAGAGCCAGCTAATGTTCTGGGACCGCCGCGGCTTAGGGACCGTGCGGCTTGTGCCGGCCAGCGATTTCGAGCGGCGTTACGGCTTGCACGCTATCGGGCCCGACGCGTTGGACGTCACGGCCGACGTATTGCGTCAGCGACTGGGCGCCAGCCGCCGCGAGATCAAGGTGGCGCTGTTGGACCAGAAAGCCGTCGCCGGCATCGGCAACCTGTACGCCTCGGAGATTCTGCACCAGGCGGGCATCCACCCCAAGCGCCGTTGCCATCGTCTGCGGAATGCCGACTGGTCCGCACTGGAATCATCCATTCGCGCGGTCCTTGAAAAAGCCATCCGTTACGAAGGCTCGACATTATCTGACGGGACCTACCGCAACGCGCTGAACGAGGCTGGCGGGTTCCAAAACCATCACCGGGTCTACGACCGGGCCGGTCGGACTTGTGCAGCCTGCGGCAGCGCCCAGGTCGTGCGGATCGTTCAGGCGCAGCGTTCGACTTTCTATTGCCCGAGCTGCCAGCCGGCCCGACCGCCCGCGGCAAAGCGGTTGCGTTCGTCCGCCGCTCTCAACTTGCCCGCAGCACGCCATGCCTCTTCTGAGGCATGATGGATTTTCAAGTGCTGTAACCCGATAAGATTGCCTAGGCACTATATTGTGATTTATGATCGACCGGGTCGTCCTGAGGCGATCGGCCCGACCGCCTACTTGACCAGGCTCCCCACCCGCCCCTGGAGATGTCAACATGCAACGCCCAGCGCGCCGCTGCCCCGATTGTGATTCGCCGCTCGAGACTCGCTCCGCCGCCGGCTCGCAGGAACTGAACCGGCGTCATTTTCTGAAGGCTGCCGGCGCGGCGACCGCCGCCGCGGCCGCGACGGCCGGCGCCTGGCCCGTCTGGGCGGAAGCGGCCGAGACGTCCGCGTCGGCCTCCGCTCCCGAATCGCTCGTCAAAGTGCTCTACGATTCGCTCTCCGAAAAACAGCGCAAGACCATGTGCTTCGCGTGGGATTATCAGGATCCCAAGCGAGGTTTGTTGCGAACCCGGGTCGCCAATAACTGGCATATCACCAACCCGGACATCATCAGCGATTTCTACACTCGGGATCAGCAGGCGATCATTCGTCAGATTTTCGAGGGCATCATTCAGCCCGACTGGCATGCACGCATCGACCAGCAACTGGAAGACGACGCCGGCGGCTACGGCCATGACCAGAACATCGCCATCTTCGGCACGCCCGGCGACGGCAAATACGAGTTTGTCATGACCGGGCGGCACCTCACGCTGCGCTGCGACGGCAATTCGGCCGACCACGTGGCATTCGGCGGCCCGCTGTTTTACGGACACGCCGGCGGCGGTCAGTTTCACGAGGACGCCGGCCATCCGGGCAACGTCTTCTGGCCTCAGGCGCTGGAGGCCAACAAGCTGTTCGGCATGCTGGACGGCAAGCAGCAGAAGCTGGCCCTGGCGGAGAAGCGTCCGGTCGAACAGCAAGTCGGCTTCCGCGGAAAGGACAAGCCGCTGCCCGGCATTCCGCTTACGGAAATGTCGTCCGATCAACAGGAGCAAGTGCAGAAGGTCCTGCAAAAGTTGATCGAGCCGTACCGCCAGAGCGACCGAGATGAAGTGCTCTCGTGCCTCAAGGCGCAAGGCGGCCTCGACGGCTGCTCGCTGACCTTCTACAAGGACGGCGACATCGGCGGCGACAAGGTCTGGGACTGCTGGCGGCTGGAAGGCCCCGCGTTCGTCTGGTACTTCCGCGGAGAGCCCCACGTTCATGTGTGGGTCAACGTGGCCGACGACCCGTCGGTGGCGACCAACGCCTGAGAAAACCAAAGTCTGCAGTTCCGGCCGCAGGCAGGGAATCCGGCGTCGGGCTCTTGGGCGCCGGCGCCGGCCGCGGGACAAGCCGTAAGTGTTGAGCAACAGATCTTGCGGGTTGGCCTCGCGCCAACCGATGCAAGCTTTCCAAACCGAATAGCCGCGTCCCCTCCGGTTGGCGGAATGAGGCGCGAATTTGCCGACGCGGCAAGAATATACTATGGATACCATGGCGGCTTTTCGCAGTGGCCGTCGAGGGAAACGGCCGGCAAGGTTGCCGGTCGGACTTACTGTGAGCAGACTGCGAGGACGGCGACGTCATGTCGGATGCGGGCGATTCCAGCTTCTACAACCAGGTTCACCGGCTGATTTCAGCCAGTGTCACCGATGCCAGCGACCGGCGCGGCAAAGAGCGCCGCGGCTATCGTTGCGTACAACGCCTGGCCCCTTGCGACGGCGATAAGATGCCCGGCTTGTCGCAGTTTTGCGACGTCGAATGTCACGATCTTTCCCCAGGCGGCTTCTCCTTTGTGACGACGGAACCGCCCGCTTGCGAGACGCTGGCCGTGGAGCTCGGCAAAGCCCCGGTCCTGATCTACGTGACCGCGCGCGTCGTCCATGTTTCGGAAATGTGGTCGGGCTCAGAAACGCGGTTCCTGATCGGCTGCCGGTTCACCGGCCGTCTCAATCCATCGCAAAATGGCGCCGCCGGCGACGCGTCGCCCAACTGAGCGCAGGTCGCGTTGCGTTCCGCCGCTTGCTCCGCAGTTCACGCTCCGCCTGACCGTTTCGCTTCGGCATTTTCGAACTCTTGCAGGTCGGCCGATAACTGCCGGACGATCTCGCCGAGCCGGTCCTCGTCCGTAATCTTGCGTCCGGCATCGTCATTGACGTAGAACACGTCCACGGCCTGATCCAGGTACGTGCCGATCTTGGCCACCGCGACCGACAATCCCGAGCGAAACAACGACAGCGCGATTGTATACAGCAAGCCCATCCGGTCGGCCGCGAACACGTCGACGATGGTGTAGCGGTCTGAAGTGCTGTTATCGATCCGCACCTGGGTCGGCGCCGTCGGCAGGGCGGCCTGCCTGCGCTGCTCTCCGGCCCGCCAGACGCGGCGAAACGTCGGCTTCGACGCCGGATCGCGCAGCGACGACGCCAAGGCGCGGCAGACCTCCTGAATTCGCGCTTCGGGCGGCTCGCCCGCGTAGTCGGGGTCGTGAACGTAAAACCGGTCGAAAATCAGGCCGTCGGCCAGCGTATGAATCTCCGCGGCAAGAATCTGCAGGCCGCGCCCCGCCAGCGCGCCGGCGAGTTTGTGGAACACGCCGGGGGCGATGTCTTCCGTCGTTCCCACCTTGTATTCCACGGTCCCCTTCTCCGCCTGGTAACGTCCGGCCGCCAGCACGTCGCCGTGTTTCAGCAACCGCAACGGCCTCAGATCGTCGACGATCTGCTTTGCCTCGGTGGTCTGCAGATACGAGGCCGCAGCGGCCGCCAGTTGCCGTTCGAACCATCGCCGCTCGTCCTCTTCGGCGCTACCAAGCTCCGCCAAAGCCTGTTCTCGTCGTCCGGCGAGAAACTCCTCCGAATTGATTGCGGGCGAGTCTCCCGCCAGTTGCTGCATGACGCGGTGGTGCAGATCAGCCAAAACGTCGACCTTCCAGGCATTCAACACGCCCGGGCCAACGGCCGCCAGATCGGCGGCCGTCAGCACGAACAGCATCTGCATCACTTCCGGCGAGCCCGCCTCGCGAGCCAGACGCAACACGACCTGGTTGTCGCTCGTATCGCGACGAAAAGCCATGTGCGACATCAGCAAGTGCTTGTGAACCAGGAAGGCCAGCGTTTCGGCGTCGCCTTTCGACAACCGCAGCCGGGCGGCCGTGTCGTTGGCAATCCGCAAGCCGACTTCGCTATGGTCCTCCGGATACCCCTTGCCCAGGTCGTGCAGCAGCAGCGCCAGGTGCAACAGCCATTTCCGCTTGATGTGACGATAGACCGAGCCCAGCGGGCCCTGGTCGCCGGCCAGGTCGGTCGCCTGCTCGACGGCGCGCAGCGAATGTTCGTCGACCGTGTACTTGTGATATTCGTTAAACTGCAGCAAACAGCGGGCGTGGCCAAAGGCTGGAATCAGCTTTTCCAGCATGCCCATCTCGTGCAGGCTCCGCAACAATTCGCCCAGCCGGGTTGGCTGCGACAGCAACGCGACGAAGCGGCGGGCCGATTCGGGCGAAACCTCGTCAGGCAAGTCCGGCACGGCGAGTCGAATAGCCTCGGCCGTCGCCCGCGCGATCGGCTTGTCGTACAGGTTGGCCAGTTCGGCCAATCGCAAGATTTCCGCCGGGTCGCTGCAGAGCTTGGCCAGCCCGCGCGGATGCGCCGAGATCTGGTTCGGCGCCACGCGAAAATCCCGCTCGAACTCATGGCTGAACAACGGGGCGAGCAGTTCGCCCCACCGCGGACCTCGCCGCGAGTTGGCCAGGAAGCGGGTGACGACCTGGCTGACCCCTTCGGTCTGCCGGAAGTACTCGCGCATGAACTGCTCGACCGGCAGCAGTCCCGCCTCGCCTTGGTAACCGAAGGCCTCAGCCAGCCTCACCTGTTCGGCCCGGTCCAGCACGTCATTCGATTTGCGCGCAAAAAAGTGCATCTCGTTGCGGAGCCGCAGCAAGTGCTCGCGGGCCCGCTGGAGCGTCGCGACGTCTTCGGCCGGCAATGCCTGCCGTTCGAGAAGCATCTCGGGCTCCGTCTCGCCATGGCGGGCAAAACCGACCCAGCGCAGCAACTGAACGTCTCGCAGCGCCCCGCGCGACCGTTTGACGTTCGGTTCCAGCAGGTAGACGGTCTCGCCGTATTGCAACCGCTCTTCGGTGCGGACCTTGTCGACCGCGGCGATCAGCCGGGCCGAGTGCCGCTGCGCCTGCTTGCGAAAATTCTGCACGAAGCCGGCGAACAGACTGGCGCTGCCGGCCAGCAAACGCGCCTCGGTCAATGAGGTCCAGATCACCGGATCTTTGCGTCCCAAGCGGCAGGCCTGCGTCGGCGTGCGCGCGCTTTGACCGAGCACGAGGCCCGCGTCGAACAAATCCTGCAGCATCCGCTGCGCCAGCGGCGCCACGCGTTTGTCCGCGCCGGGAGCGTGCAGCAGCATCAGGTCGACGTCGGAATAGGGCGAGACGTCGCGGCGGCCGTAACCGCCATGCGGCGCCAACGCGACCTCGCGTTTCAGCCCGTCAGGACCGTCCAAGCCCAGGTCTTCCAGGGCGCCTTCAAAAAGCTCGAGAATGATCTCGTCGAACAGATCGGACAGCGCGGCGCTGGTTTCGACTCCGGAAAGCCCGTCGGCGCGACGCAGACGGATTGCTTCGCGCCCCGCGACCAGCCGCTCTTTGGCGGCTAAGACGCGAGTTCGCAAACGTAAGCCGGTGGTCATGACGCGCTGAGCTATCCGCCTGTTCAGACATAAAGCGGCCGCCGCGGCGGCGGCAAGCTTAAATCGCTTCTTCGCCCGTTTCGCCGGTGCGGATGCGCACCGTTTCTTCCAGTCCGATCACGAAGATCTTGCCGTCGCCGATCTGGCCCGTCTGGCCGGCGCGCATCACCGTGTCAATCACCTTCTGAACGTTCTCGTTCGTGACGACGACTTCAATCTTGACCTTGGGCACGAAGTCCACGGCATACTCGGTGCCGCGGTACATTTCCGTGTGTCCCTTCTGGCGGCCAAAGCCGCGGACCTCGGTGATGGTCATGCCTTGAATGCCTTGCTCGCTGAGCGCGTTCTTCACGTCCTCGAGCTTGAAGTGCCGGATGATTGCCTCAACCTTTTTCATCGTTGATCTCCAAGTGTCTTTTGGCTTTCACAACAGCACCCACCGGGCCCGCCATGCGACGGACAGGCGCCAGGAAAACAATTTTCCTCTGACAAACCATTATGCGGGGGCCCCCTGCGGCTGCAAAGGACCGGCGCCCGATAAAAATCTACCCTTTCTTCTCGGCGCCAGGTTGCAGCCGGGCTTGGGATTTCTTCGACAACGGACGAGCTCTTCCGCAGTCGCTCGCGATCTTAACTCACAGACGGTTTGAGAGGATTGGCAAGCCGCCCATGCCGACGCGCCGCGCTCGGCGACTTGTTGTACAAATTCAGCCCCGATTCCTACAATCCCAACGCCCGACTTCCATAAACAACCTGATAACGAACCGCCCGCGGCGCCGTCGGTCAATCGCCCCGCGTTTGCTTCTCCCAGCATACGTCCGGCCGGCCGGCGGCCCGGTTCGCCTCGCGGGCCAACACGAACAGCAAGTCGCTCAGGCGGTTGACGTAGATCATCAGCGGCTGAGAGATCGGCTCCAAGGCGGCGAGCAACACCAGCCGTCGCTCAGCGCGGCGGCACACGGTGCGGGCCAGGTGCAAACCCGCCGCCACGCGCGTGCCGCCGGGCAGAATGAACGCCTTCAGCGGCGGGAGTCGGGCTTCGTATTGGTCGATGGCCGCCTCGATCCGACCGACGTGCGCCGCGCTGATTCCCGCCGTGCCCATCCGCTCCGGTTCGGGCGTCGCCAGTTCCGCCCCCACGTCGAATAACAGATTCTGTATTTCCGCCAGCAATCCATCCACATCCGGGGGCGGCGCCTCGGCGCGAACCAGCCCCAAGACGGCGTTCAGCTCGTCAATTTCCCCATAGGCCTCGATCCGCGGATGATCTTTCCGGACTCTCGGCCCCCCGAACAGCCCCGTTTCGCCCTGGTCGCCCGTCTTCGTGTAAATCTTCATGGTTTCGCCTATAATTATGGTTTCACACGCAACGCGATTTCCGGCCGGCCGCCCTGACGCCGGCTGGCGAGCGCGTCGCCATCGTCCCCGTTCGCCATCGTTGGAGAAAGACCGAATGCCGCCCCGCCTGACGACGTCTGCCATGGCTCTTTCGAACTCCCGTCCCCGCCGCTGTTGCCTGGCGATCTGCATCCTCGGGGTCCTGCACGGGGCTTGCCTGCTTCCGCAGGCCGCGAGAGCGGACGAGCCGGCTGAGTCTATCGAGGGCAAGCTGCTGGCCAACATCCGGCAAGTCACCGACGGATTCGTCAAAGCGGGCGAGGGCTATTTTTCTCCCGACCAGAAGACCATCATCTATCAAGCCATCCCGCACGACTATCCGTTCTACCAGATTTATTCTCAACCCTTGGCCGGCGGGCGGCCTAAGCTCCTCAGTCCGGGCCGCGGCCGAACCACGTGCAGCTATTTTTCTCCCGACGGCAAGCACATCCTGTTCGCCTCCAGCCATCTCGATCCGCAGCTCGACGAGACCGAGGCCGCGGAGCGCAAGAAACAGGCCGAAGACGCCGCCAGCGGACGCCGGCGCCGCTACGAGTGGGCGTTCGACCCATACATGGACATCTTCCAAGCCGACCTCGACGGCGGAAACTTGAAGCGGCTGACCGATGCGCCGGGCTACGACGCCGAAGGGGCCTACTCGCGGGACGGCAAGCAAATTGCCTTCTGCAGCACGCGAGACGGAGATCCGGACCTCTACGTCATGGATGCCGACGGCTCGAACGTGCGCCAGCTGACCAATGCTCCCGGCTACGACGGCGGCCCGTTCATCTCGCCCGACGGTCGCTGGGTGATCTTCCGCAGCGATCGCAAAGAGAAGGACATGCTGCAGATTTACTGCATCGGCATCGACGGCAAACACGAAGTCGCCCTGACGGACAACATTGGCGTGAACTGGGCGCCTTATTGGCACCCCAGCAAACCTTATATCATTTGGACCGGCGCCGACCACTCCGACCCGACCAAGCGACCCAACTACGATCTGTGGCTGCTGAAGTACAAGGTCGAGGACGGGCGCCTGGCCGCCGACGGGCCGGTGATGCGCGTGACCGATCATCCGGCCGCCGACGTGCTGCCGGTCTTCTCGCCCGACGGCAAAAAGCTGATGTGGACCAGCAACCGCACGGCGGACCATTCCAGCCAGCTTTGGATCGCCGATTTCAAGCTGCCGGGAGCATAGCGGACGCCTTGTAACGGAATCCGTGAAGATACTGGGCGGGCGCCATCGGCGGCGCGGGCGTTGGCGCTACCGTCCAAAAGGGCGGCAATTGTCAGGCGTGACCGCGTATTTCAGCAACCCGGCGCGTCGGAGCCATGACGGTCTCCCCTGCGGGCAGCCACAGAATGCGTCAGCCGTTTCGGCCCGCTGCCGGAATGCGGCGACCAAAAAAGCGCACGCCGCATTGCCCTTAGATTATTCACCGCTGCTGGCTTACCACCAGCCTCCGCCGCCCCACCAGCCTCCGCCGCCCCAGCCGCCACTTCCGCCGGAGCCACTGCCACTCGAACCACTGCCGCTCGAACCACTGCCGCCGGAGCCACTGCCGCTCGAACCACTGCCGCTCGAACCACTGCCGGTCGAACTGCTGCCGCCGGTGGAACCCGACGACGACCCGCCGCCAGGGTTGAGATCCCCCGGTTGCGAGATGGATTGCACTTCTCGAATCAGACAAATGCTGGAACTGATCGAACTCGATTGATTGAAGAACCGCAGCATCCAACCGCTCGTAGCCGGCTTGGCGGCCACCGTCACGGTGACCGTCGGGCTGGAATAAGAGAGCGGACTGGGCGTCACGTTGACGGTCGCGTCGTTGACGCCGACCGCGGCCATGTTGGCCTTGACCGCGGTGGTCACGTCGGACGTGACGGCGTCGAGCGCGACGCCAGCCCGCGCTCCCTCAAAGGCCGCCTGGCGAACGGATTGCTGGAGCTGCAGGGCGCGGGAGAACTCGACAATGGCGAACACCAGCATGAATAAAACCGGCGCGCAAACGGCGAATTCAACCATCGACGCGCCGCGACGATGTCGAGCCTTTCCGGAAGTTCGTTTCATGCTCTCGGCAACCTATTGCTTGATGAGTACGGCGGGCAGGCTATCGGCGATTTTCTGAAACGCTTGCTGCAATTGCGTCGCCGTCGGAGCGTTGAAGTACATGCCATTGCCGTTGTCGGCGGCGTTCATCATCATCGACTGGTACGCGCCCGACGAGGCCTGAGCTCCGAACGTGATCACGTGGGTCACAATCTGCGAGCTGAGCCGGTCATTCAAGGTCAGCGAGGCGATATCGGAGTTGCCGGTGGTCGGCACGCCGTCGGTGAGCAGGATGATCGTCCGGTCGGCCGTCGTACGAGCCCGCCCGCCGGTCAGTTCCGCGACGGCCATGGACAGCCCCGCCTCGATGTTCGTGTTGCCGACCAGGGCCTGCCGCCCCCAGGCGTCCATGGTCGACCCGACCAGCGTGAAATTCGACGTCAGCGGAACGTCGAGCGAAGCGTCGGCGGCGCTGAACGTGCCAAACGAGAAATCTTCCGCGTAGGTCACCAGGGCCACGTGGACGTCGAGATTGCGAGCTTGAAGCGTCGCGATGAAACTATCGACCGCGACGGTCAGCGCCTGCCAGCGGCTGCCGTTGGCGCTGGGGGGCGTGAAATAAATCTGCAGCGGGTTTCCCAGGGCGCTCACGTCCGCAGGATAGCTGAACTCGCTGCTGCTCAAATCGAACGCCATCGAGGCCGAACGATCGAGCACCAGGCAAACATCGTGGCTGATGCGCGTCGCCACTGAAACCTGCGAACTCGTAAAGCTGCCGACCGGAACAAACGTCTGCAGGAACAGGGGCCGCGTCACCGTGCCGGTGACCTGGACGGAGTTCAGCGGCGTTGCGCCGGGCGTAAACGTGTAGGCGCCGTAGCTGTCCGCGACGGCGCTGCCAAACACAATGTTCGACGCGGCGATCTGCGGGGTCTTGCCGGCGACCAGGTTATGCTCTGAAACGCTCTGCGCAAAGGCAATGGCCGCCGACTCATTCTGGGTGGCGCCCAGGTTCACTAGCGCCGCCTTCGAGGCGGAATCGCACGCAATGCGGAGCTGCTCGCGTACGAGCTGCATAAACGCCACGTTCACGGCGAATGCCGCCAGAATCAGCAGCATGGCGATCACCGCGGCGACCATCACCGCAATCCCGCCGCGACGAGAAGCTTGACGCTTGCGACCGTTCTTCTTCATGCTGCGTCTCTCAGGTTGTTTATTCGATGACTAGCGACACCGACGTGGTGAACGTGGGCGAGTTTTTGAGTACGAACGAGGTGACCGAGTTCTGATTCCACGGCGCCGAGACGGTGACCGTGACCAGCGTTTGCGGTTCCGCGTCGACCAGGTTGCCGGGCGTCACGGTAACCGTGGCGCCGTTGACGCCGAGTTGGGTCAGCAGCGCCTGGCAGTAGGCCGTGACCTCGGCGTTGCTCGCCGCGGTGGCCTGCGAAGTCGTGGGCCGCGTCGCCAGCCGCGCGGCCTCGTACGCCGCGGACTGCATGCGGGTCTGAATGAAGACGACGTTCGAAGTCTCAATCATGCCCAAGCCGATCGTCAACAAGATCGGCATGCACAAGGCCAGCTCGACGGTCGCCGCGCCCCGCCGGCCTTGCCGGCGAGAGGCGGCCCGTCGTCGCAACGCGAGCCGGCGCCCCGGGGATGGATGTTTCATGCCTGAGAGTCTCACCGGGGCATGTTGCTGGGATCGCGCAGATACGTGGCGTTGTCTCCGCCAATGTCCACGGCAAACAGCAGGTCGTTACAGTCCTTGTCGCCCCCGTTGAACATGTCTTCGAAGCCGATGATGATGTACTGGCTGTTATCGGGAAAGAAGGCGATCAGGTGCTGGAAATTGTCGGCGTTGTTCGACTCGCCGTTGTAGAACACGTTGGTCGGCTTTCCGCTGCTGTCCATCTCCGCCATGATGAAAAAGGCGAGTTGCTCGCCGGCATTCACCGTCGGCAACTGCACGAAGTCGCCCGACAGCAGCGGCTCCGTCTTGGAGCGTTTGCCCGTCCCGCTGGCGCAAACCGGGGCGATGCTGGAGTGGACGAGCGGGAAGATGGTGTAATTGGTCCCGGTTACGGGCTTCGACGTCGGCGCGGCCACCTGGGCAATGGTCACGCCCAGAGCGTTGTCGTAGCAGGCCCCGACATACAGGAAATAAACCCGTGGAGTATAAGTGTAACCGAAGTAGAGCCGCGTGGGATCCAGACGATTCACCCCGGCGCCGGTGAACACCTTGCCCTCCGGCAGCAGCTTTTGGATCGTGTTCAGGAATTTCTGTCTGGTTTGTTCGAAGGCTTGCGAAGCGCTGTCGCTGCCGGCCTTGTAGGTCGGACCGACCACCGACAACCCCAGGGGCCGTTGCGATGGCTGATAAGGATCGGCGGTCTGCGCCGAAGCGGTCGCGGCCAATCCGCTCACGACGGCCAGCGCAAGGAAGGATTGGAAACGCAACATGATCACGGGCGCACCTCTTGGCGAACTTGATGGGAACCGGCCCGACGCCGGACGAGATGAGCGGCGGATGCCCCCGAAACGGGTTGCAATGCCGCCTTGTCGAAACCCTAGGTCAAGATCGCGAAAGGTCAAATAAAAATCGCAGGTTTTGCCCGCTGTCTGCTGCAACGTCGCAGATTGCGGATCGCCGGCTTAGGGCTCGACCTTCCGCTGCCAGTCGGGGTCGTATCCGCTGCCCGCGGCAGCGATGGTCTGCAACTCATGGTAACATTCGCTCAACAACACGCTCGGCGCCTCGCGCAGCGGGATTCCGGGCCGGTCGAACGACATGCCGCCCGAGTCGCCCCCAGTCGGCGAAAAGTGCATGCCGATCAGGGCCACGGTGCGATTCTCTTCGGGCAGGCCATTGCCGCTGAAGCGCAGCACGACTTTCAAGCCCAGCCCGGCCAGCGTCTTTTCGTATTCAGAGAACCAACCGCCGTCGCCCGTCTGCCCGCGAGTGTAGCCCAGCCGCGTCGCCAGTCCGCGAAGCTTGAAGGCCTCGATCAAATGGCCTTCGAAATCGCTTAGTTCCGCGGCGTCCTGCTTGTCGTCGGTTAGCGCATAGCGGCCGCGGCCGAACTGCGCGAACAACGGCTCGACCTGGTAATCGGCCAGGTGCTGCTGCCAGGCCGCCGACGTTTCGGCCGAAATGAGCGAGCCGTGCGCCAGCCGCAGCCGGGCGTCGCCCGGCACGGCAACTTGCTCGTCCTGCTCGTCGGTCAGCGTGCCGTCGTCGAGCGGGCGGAACATCTTGCCTGGCCCGTCGCCATCGACGACCGCCCACACAAGCCGCTGGCAAAGGCCGCGCACAATCGGGTGCTGATAGACGTACGCGTCCCAGTCGGCATAGTTCCAGGTGCGCTCGGTACACATCGCCTCGTACAGCCGCGAGGTTTGTTGAGAGACGAGCTTTTTCAATTCGCTCTTGGCGGTCGAGAAGGTCTTCTTCGCCGCCTGGGCCAACTCGGCATCGTCGTCCTTGCGCGGCTCGGGCAGCGTCTTGAGCGGCTTGCCGTCGGCGTCGACCAACGTGATCGACAAATCGGGCCGCAGCCGGGCCGTGAATTGGCGCGGACCGTAGTCGAGTTCGAGCGAGAGCGTTTCGTCGAACCCGGCCGTCGGCACGGTGCGGTCGGCCAGCTCGTCGACGGTCCAGCCTTTGCGTTCGGCCAGCAGCTTGACTTGCTTCTCCGCCTCTTCACGGATGCTCTTGGTGCGGAAGCGGCCGGCCACCGACAGCAGCAACTGAATGGCGGCTGAATGCTCGAGCGACGCCAGCATCACGACCAGCGCTCGGCACTGGGCGGCCCGATAGCCATACCACTGCTTGAGAAAATCGCCCGCAATTTTTACCGCCCCCTCGCCGCAGCAGGCTGCGGCCAAGGCGAGGATGCCTTTTTGCTTCGCCGCCGAGCCGACGCACTGCGACCAGATGCCTTGAAAACAGAGCTCTTCGTAGGCCTCGAGCGACTTGGTCGAATTCGCATCCTGCTGGGCCATGCTGTAAATGGTTTGCGCTTCCTGTTGGGCCATCAATCGGGCCTGGGCCTCGGTATACTTGCGCCGGGTGTCCTGCTCGATCCATTGAGTCAGTACGAACTCGCCCAAGGCTGCGCGGTCTTCCGCCGCAAACTGCTGACAATATCGCCGCAGCAAGGCGCCCGGCTCCGGGCTGCCGAGCTTGTGCGTCTGCGCCAAAAGCCAGTTGAGAATCTCTGGCGGCACAGGCTTGCCTGAGTCGGC
>DASZUP010000260.1:0-4647 GCA_035547635.1 Pirellulales bacterium | reverse complement strand
CGGTAATGCGATTGAGGTTGGAATTGCCACAAAGCCTTTTCCGCAGCGCTCACGCGTTCCGCTACAACTGTCCCAAGGTCACGGTTTGACAACTAGATGCCATCGGCCGAAGACGTACTGAACGATCGCATTGCTCGCTCCGAGCCCGCGGCCGATTCGCCGCCGCGCGGCGCTGCGCTGGTCGAAGCCTTGCTGGCCGAGCAGCAGGACCTGTCGGCCGTCGAGCGATTTGCCCAGCAGCACGTCGACGGCGCCGAACCCGTCCAGGCCAGGCATTACCGCTCGCTGCTGCCGAGTTCGCCGCCGGGGCCAGGGCAGCAATACGCCTTCGAAGTCGATCTCGACCGTTGCTCGGGCTGTAAGGCCTGCGTGACGGCCTGCCATACGCTCAATGGACTGGATGAACAGGAAACGTGGCGCGACGTGGGTTTGATGATCGGCGGCTCGCGTTCGCTGCCGGTGGTTCAGCACGTGACCACGGCTTGTCATCATTGCCTGGAACCGGCGTGTCTGGCGGCTTGCCCCGTGAATGCGTACGAAAAGGATCCCGCTACCGGCATCGTCAAGCACCTCGACGATCAATGTTTCGGCTGCCAGTACTGCACCTTGGCCTGTCCGTACGACGTGCCCAAGTACCATCATGCCAAAGGGATCGTCCGCAAGTGCGATATGTGTTCCGCAAGGCTGGCCGCGGGCGAAGCGCCTGCGTGCGTGCAAGCCTGTCCGCACCAGGCAATCTCGATCAAACTGGTCGACGTGCAACAGGTGGTGGAAGACGCCGAAGCAACGCTGTTTCTGCCCGGCGCGCCCGATCCGCAAATTACGCTGCCGACGACGGCGTACAAGACGCGGCGAGTGTTTCCTCGCAATCTGCTGGCTGCCGATTATTTTCGCTCGCAGCCGCAACATCCGCATTGGCCGTTGGTGCTGATGTTGGTGCTGACGCAGTTGTCGGTCGGCGCGTTCGCCGCCGCTTTGGTCTTTGCACGCGCGGCGCCGGGCGAGCTGGCTGCTGCCGTGCGGCCGCTGAATGCGGTCACAGCGGTCGTTTTGGGCCTGTTAGCGCTGGCAGCCAGTCTCTTCCACTTGGGCCGGCCGCAGTATGCATTCCGCGCGGTGCTGGGTTTACGGCATTCGTGGCTCAGCCGTGAGATAATTGCGTTCGGCGCCTTCGCGGCGCTGGCCTGCACGTATGCTGCATGTTTCCTGGCGCCTCAATCGTTGTCAGCATCTCTCGCGGAACTGGCCGACGGGCTGGCGTGGGCCGTCGTGCTGGTCGGCGGTGCGGCGGTCGGCTGCTCGGTGATGATTTACGCCTTGCCGCACCGTGAACTGTGGAATCCGGCGCGCACCGGCGTTCGCTTTGCACTGACCGCGGCCTGGCTGGGCGCGGCCACGTTTTGGAGCAGTTCGCTGCTGCTGTCCGTCGTTCGTCCTGCAATGATCGACGGCAACTTGCTGCGTGAACACGGCCGCCCTTTGTGTCTCGCGATACTGCTCGTCGCCGCGTTGAAACTAGTCTGGGAGGCCTCGCTGTTCGGCCGCTTGCTGAGCCGCAATATGACGCCCTTGCGGCGTTCCGCCTTGCTCATGACGCGCGAGCTGGCCAACTTCACGCTGGCTCGCTTCGCTCTCGGCATGTTGGGCGGAGTTTGTATGCCGGGCTTCTTGCTATTGCGGTTCGCGGCCGGCGCCGCCGAATCGCATGTGGAGTTGCTGGTCTTCAGTTCCGTGCTGTTGGCGGCCAGCCTGGCGGGCGAGCTGCTGGAACGATACTTGTTCTTTGCCGCTGCGGCAGGACCGCGCATGCCGGGAGGAATCCGCTGATGGCGACAGACTCTTCCGCTGTAAGTCGGATCGGTTTGCCGCGGCCGTTCCTTGTGGAACGCGACGGACCGTTGACTCGGGAGCTGACGCTCGAACCGGGCCGTTTCGGTCTTGGTCTGCTGCCGGCCAACCGCCGGCCAGATGCGACCACGCGCATGGTTTGCGGCTACTGCTCGACCGGCTGCAGTCTCGACATTCACCTGCGGCAGGGGCGGGCCGTATCGCTCACGCCGACAACCGCCTACCCGGTCAATCTCGGCACGGCCTGTCCGAAGGGTTGGGAGGCGCTGACCGTGCTGCAGTCTCCGGACCGCGCCGTGACGCCCCTGTTGCGGAACGAGCAAGGGCGGCTGGCGTCCGTCGGTTGGGACGCGGCATTGAAGACCTTCGTCGCGCGGATGAAGGCCATCCAGGAGCAGCACGGCCCGGACTCGGTCGCGTTCTTGAGCACCGGCCAGATCGCCACGGAAGAAATGGCTCTGCTCGGCGCGCTGGCGAAGTTCGGCATGGGCATGTTGCACGGCGACGGCAACACCCGCCAGTGCATGGCGACCGCCGTGACGGCCTATCAAGAATCTTTCGGTTTCGACGCTCCGCCGTTTACGTACGCCGACTTCGAACAGTCGGACGTGATTGTGCTGGTCGGCAGTAATCTCTGCATCGCGCATCCGATCATGTGGCAGCGGGTCGTCCGCAATCCTCATCGTCCGCAAATCGTCGTTATTGATCCGCGGGCGACTGAAACCGCCATGCAAGCCTCGCTGCACCTGGCGCCGCAGCCGAAATCGGACCTGACGCTGCTGTACGCGGTGGCCCGGCTGCTGATCGAAAGAGAGTGGGTCGATCGCGAATTCATCGCTGCGCACGCCAGCGGCTTCGATGAATTCGCCTCGCACGTTCGATCCTTCACGTTGGAGCGCGCCGTATCGGAAACCGGCCTGGCGCCCGAGTCGATCGAGCAGTTGGCTCGCGTCATTCACGAGGGACGCCGCGTTTCTTTCTGGTGGACGATGGGGGTCAATCAAAGCCACCAAGGCGTGCGCACGGCGCAGGCGATTATCAACCTGGCCTTGATGACCGGCAATATCGGCCGGCCCGGCACAGGCGCCAACTCCGTCACCGGTCAATGCAATGCGATGGGCTCGCGGCTGTTCAGCAACACGACCAGCCTGTTCGGCGGTCGCGATTTCCGCAGCGACGCCGACCGTCGCCAGGTTGCCGAACTACTCGGCATCGAAGAGTCGCGCGTGCCGACTGAGAAAAGCTGGCCGTACCACAAGATTCTCGAGGGCGTATTGAGCGGCAAGATCCGCGGGCTATGGGTCATCGGCACAAACCCGGCCCACTCGTGGATCAATCAGAACTATGCACGCGACGTGCTCGATCGACTCGATTTCCTCGTGGTGCAGGACATGTATCACTCGACCGAGACGGCGCAATTGGCCGACCTTGTGCTGCCGGCAGTCGGCTGGGGCGAAAAAGAGGGGACGTTCATCAACTCCGAACGCCGCATCGGCTTAATCAAGAAAATAGCCCGGGCGCCGGGGCAGGCACTGGCCGACTTCGCCATCTTGCGCCTGATCGCCGAGTACTGGGGTTGCGGCGAGATGTTCCACGAGTGGTCGTCGCCGGAGCGAGTGTTTGAATTACTCAAGCAGCTCACGGCCGGCCGGCCGTGCGACATCACGGGCATTGAGGGCTACGGAATGCTCGACGCGCGCGGCGGCGTCCAGTGGCCGTTTCCCGCCGGCGCCGCCGATGAGCGGGCCGAACGCCGGTTGTTTGAAGACGGCCGCTTTTATCACGGCGATGGGAAAGCGAGATTTATTTTCGACTCGCCGCGACCGCTGCCGGAGACGCTCAGTGAGAACTACCCGCTGCTCTTGCTCACCGGTCGAGGCTCAGCCTCGCAGTGGCATACGCAGACGCGGACCGGCAAGTCGCACGTGCTCTCGAAGCTGTCCGCCTTGGAGGTCTACGTCGAGATCAACCCGGCCGACGCCGCCAGGCTGGCGATCAAACCGGGCGAGCGGGTGACGGTCTCTTCTCAGCGCGGCGCCTTGCAGGCCGCGGCCGTGCCGACCCACGCAGTTCCGCCTGGCCAGGTCTTCGTGCCGATGCACTACGCGGCCTGCAACCTGCTGACGGCCGCGGCCTTCGATCCTCACTCTCATCAGCCGGCTTACAAGGCCTGCGCCGTACGGATCGACCACGAGCCGACCGGAGTCCGTCGCTAAGAATTGATGACGGCAGAGCTGTGCCGGACGATCTGGTAGGCGCCACGTTAATCGAGCTCCGCGCCCGCTTCGGAGCGGTATCGTTCGAGCCGTAGACAATCCAAGGGAGTTGGCTGCACGCGACGCACCCTATAGCGGGGGAATCCCGTGGCGGGGCCGCACAAAATCCCCAACACTGAATTTATGGCCGTCCCCCCGCCCTGGCCGTTTTATGCAAGCTATTCTTCAGTGCCCGCGGATGTCGACGCTCCCTAGGGAGCGGTCAATCGGGATTCGCGGTCCGCTCGGCCCTCGAGATTCCGTTTCCAATCGGTCTGGGGCCAAATGGCGAAACACGCTAAAGTAGCAACCGCCGCCAGGTTCCTGGCGACTTGTTAGCGTCCGAAGTGCAAAGCTGACGAGAATTTAATCCAATTCACGTTGAGCGAAAATGTCGCTCTGTTAGACTACATATCTCAAAGAAACTTTAAACCGATATCATGCCGGTTTGAGTTCCTCGGGCCTGATGGGCGAGATCTCCTCGGATCGTCGGTTCGTGTGTCGAGCGTGGCGATTCCGCCCAGGTCGTCTCAACCGGTGCATA
>DASZUP010000259.1:0-1966 GCA_035547635.1 Pirellulales bacterium | reverse complement strand
GATCATGGACCAGTTCGTCGCCGAAGCGAAGGCGACGGTCGTCCGCAACGAGCGGCTCGACTTGAAAGGCGGCGTCAAGAAACGCGGCGCCCGGATCGAGTCGATCAAGATGGAAAGCGGCCGCACGTTCTCCGCCCGCGTGTTCATCGACGCCAGCTACGAGGGCGACCTGATGGCCAAGGCGGGCGTTTCCTACCACGTCGGTCGCGAAGCAAATTCGGTCTATGACGAAACGCTCAACGGCGTGCAACTCGGCTCCAAGAAGCATCAGTTCAATGCTCCGGTGGATCCGTACGTCGTGCCGGGCGCTCCCAAGAGCGGCTTGCTGCCCGGCGTTCATGCCGGCGGTCCCGGCGAGCACGGCCAAGGCGACCGTCGCGTTCAGGCCTATAACTTCCGCATGTGCATGACGGACGATCCGGCCAACCGCCTGCCGTTTCCCAAACCGGCCGGCTACGATCCGCTGCGTTACGAACTCCTGCTGCGTTACATTCAGGCCGGCGTATTCGACGCCCTGCGCAGCAACTTGCCGATGCCGAATCGCAAGACCGATACGAACAATAACGGCGCCTTCTCGACCGACAACATCGGCATGAACTATGACTATCCCGACGGCGACTATGCCACGCGGGAAAAGATCTTCCAGGAGCATGTGACCTACCAGCAGGGCATGATGTGGTTCCTGGCCAACGATCCGCGCCTGCCGGCGAAAGTCCGCGAGTTCGTCAATCGCTGGGGCTTGTGCAAAGACGAGTTCGTCGAGACCGGAGGCTGGTCGCACCAGATGTACATTCGCGAAGCCCGGCGGATGATCTCTGACTATGTGATGACCCAGCACAACTGCCAGGGCCGCGCGGTCGCCGAGGATTCAATCGGTCTGGCGGCTTACGGCATGGACTCGCACAACACGCAGCGCTACGTCAAGGACGGGCATGCCATCAACGAGGGGGACGTGCAGGTCCACGGCTTCACGCCGTACCCGATTGCATATCGCTGCATCACGCCCAAGGCCGCCGAGTGCGACAACCTGCTCGTGCCGGTCTGCCTGTCGGCGTCGCACATTGCCTACGGCTCGATCCGCATGGAGCCTGTGTTCATGGTGCTGGGCCAGTCGGCGGCCACGGCGGCCTGCCTGGCCATCGACGCCGACGCTGCGGTGCAGCAAGTCGACGTTCGCGCGCTCCAGGAGCGTCTGCTTGCCGACCGGCAGATTCTCGAGTGGACCGGCCCGCCGGCGGTGCAAGGTCTCGATCCGGCCCGGCTGCCGGGCGTGGTGGTCGACGACGTCAAAGCGGAACGGACGGGCGATTGGAACGAGAGCCGTTCGACGCCCGGCTTCATCGGCGCGAGCTACCTGCACGACGGCAACGAGCTGCAAGGCAAGAAGCAGGTTCGGTTCACGCTTGTAGCAAAAGAGGCGGGAGATTACGACTTGCGGCTGGCCTACACGCCCAACGCAAACCGCGCGACGAACGTTCCCGTCGCCGTTGAGGTCGCGGGCGAGATTCGTCAACTCAAAGTCAACCAACGCACGGCGCCGCCGATCGACAAGCGCTTCGTGAGCCTGGGCAAGCTTCGCCTTTCGGCCGGTGAAAAGGCCGTTGTGACGGTTTCCAACGCGGGCGCCAATGGCTTCGTCATTGCCGACGCCGTGCAGTTGGCGCCGATCGAATCCCGCTAATGGCTCGCCAGGTCTAAGGCTTGGGCTTGGCTGCTCGAAGCCGCGCGGGTGGCTGGTGGCAGAGCGAAGCGATGCCCCAGTGAAGCGAGGCTTTGCCGAGCCCCAGCGCTAAGAATTGGAAATGACAGCGCACGGGAGCGAACGTCTCGCGTGCCGCCGGCGCTGTGTGCGCAGCCGAATCTGCGAAACTCCAGGGCTGGCGTTGCGTGTCAGCTTGCTAGCGGTTTGCGTATCGCACCGTTGCCGGCGTGAGTGCAACGGGCGATGCAATTGCGCGGATTGCCC
>DASZUP010000258.1:0-8039 GCA_035547635.1 Pirellulales bacterium | reverse complement strand
CCCTGGCGGAACAGGACGGCAAACAGCTTTCGTTTGCCGACGCGCGCGTGATTGCCAACACGGGCAAGCGCCAGTCAAACCACCGGGTCATGAAAAGCCCTTGGAAGTTCTCGCAGTATGGCCAATCCGGACGCTGGGCATCTGAGCTGTTCGCAGAAACGGCCAAGCACGCCGACGATCTATGCTTCGTTCATTCGCTGCACACCGAGGGCGTGGCTCACGGTCCGGCCACGCTATTCCTGCACTGCGGCGCAACGAACCAGATACGCCCGTCGATGGGCTCGTGGATCGTCTACGGTCTGGGCGCCGAGAATCAGAATCTCCCGGCCTTTATGTCGATTGCCCCCTCGTCCGGCAACGGCGGGCCGCGAAACTACGGCAGCGCCTTCCTGCCCGCCGTCTACCAGGGAACGCCGCTCGGAAATGCCGGCGCCCCGGCCAAGGAGGCCACGGTCAAGAACCTGATCAACGAGCGCGTCGCAGCGGCGTCGCAACGACGGCAGCTCGACTTGCTGGCGCAGTTCAACGCAGAGCAACTCGGCCGGCGTGCGGGCGACAGCGAGTTGGAGGCCGTGATTCAATCGTACGAGCTGGCCTGGCGGATGGAGGAGCATGCCCCGGAGGTGTTGGATCTGGCTCAAGAATCCGCGGAGACGCTGGATCTGTACGGCATCGGCCAATCCGCAACGGATGACTTTGGCCGCAAATGCCTGCTGGCGCGGCGACTCTGCGAAGCCGGAGTGCGTTACATCCAAGTCACTTACGGCGACAACACCGCCAATCCGGCCTGGGACCAGCACTCCAACTTGCCTAAGCATGCCGACCACGCACGGGCCGTTGACCGGCCCATTGCCGGTCTGCTTGCCGACCTGAAGCGTCGCGGTCTGCTGGAAGACACTATCGTCTGGTGGGGCGGCGAGTTCGGACGCACGCCTTATGCTCAGACGAACGGCACCGGACGCGATCACAACCCGGGCGGGTTTACTCAATGGCTGGCCGGCGGCGGCGTGCGCGGCGGAATCTCGTTTGGAGAAAGCGACGAGTTCGGCCATCTGGCCGTGGCGGACAAAGTACACATGCACGATCTACACGCCACCATGCTGCACTTGCTCGGTCTCGATCACGAAGCGCTGACGTATCGCTACGCCGGACGCAATTTCCGCCTCACCGACGTCGCTGGAAACGTGGTGCAACAAATCCTGGCCTAGCTGAGTTTGGCGTGATTCTTCAGCCCGCGCCGATCTGCGGAGTTGGCGTGGAAACGCGGATTCTGCCTTGCTTGCGCTTTGAGCTTGGCCTTTATCGCATTGACGAACGTCTTTTGGCTGGACGGGGCCGCCTGGCGCCTCGCAACGGCGCCGTTCAAGCAACCTTCCGAGCGCTTCTCTGCGTAGAATAGGTAGAGAAAGCGGCTGCTCGACCGCGCCGGGCGGCGCAGACCGTGAGCAGCCGGAAACGAGGATTGAGTCCTTGAGGAGGTGCACCATGTTACGCACTTTAGTTCCGCGTACGGAGCGACTTCCTCGGCCTTTGATCCGGTTTGAGCGGGAATTGGAGAACCTGATGGAAAGGTTCTTCACTCCTGAAGAGGAACGCTGGTTGACAGGATTTGCTCCTGCGGCCAACGTCGCCGAGACCGAGACCGGGTATGAAGTCACCATGGAGCTGCCGGGACTGAAACCGGAAGAGTTCCGCGTGGAGATGAAAGAAGGCAGACTGTGGGTTAGCGGCGAGAAGAAGGAAGAGAAGGAAGAAAAGGGAAAGACCTTCCACCGAGTCGAACGGACCTACGGTGAATTCCGACGCGCGATCCCGCTGCCGGGTAAAGTCGCCGAAGAAAAGATCGAAGCCCAATACAAGGAAGGCGTGCTGACGGTCAAGATTCCGAAGGCGGAAGAAGAAAAGCCTCATATCGTGCCCGTGCAAGGATAGTTCGAGCTTGAGGCAAGGCGAACACGACTGCAGCCGAGCGATTGATTCTCAATCGCTCGGCTGCAGCTTCTTTTGATTAACGCGGCGGGCTGGGGGCGCGCCATGCGCCCCGATCCCAACCGTTGCCTACGCGGCCGGGGCCGGTTCGTGATGCTCGTGATGGCCTTCGTCCGTGTCACGCACCAGCAGTGAATACATAGCCGGCACGACGAACAAGGTAGTCACCAAACCTGCCAACAAACCGCCGATGACGGCTCGGCCGAGCGGAGCGTTCGCTTCGCTGCCTCGCTGCAACGCCAGCGACATCGGAATCAAGGCGAAGAAAGCGGCGCACGCGGTCATGACCACCGGACGAACGCGGATCGAGGCGGCGCGACGAATGGCTTCCGTCGGATCCAGCCCCTCCTGCACTCGCAGGTTCTGGGCAAAGTCGGTCAGCAGCACGGTATTGGAAACCACGATGCCCACCATGAAGATCACCCCCAGCAGCGATTGCACGTTGATGGGCGTTTCCGTGACGTAGAGCATAATCACCACGCCGACCACGCCGACCGGCACGGCGGACAAGACGACGAGCGGAGTGATATACGACTTGAACAAGGCGACCATCAAGAAATAGATCAACATGACGGCCAGGATCATGCCGTAACCGAGATTGCGGAAAGTGTCTTGCATGCGCAAGTACTCGCCGCTGATCAGCAAGCGGGCGCCCTTCATCGGCGTCTGCTTGCCTTGGACGGTTGGGTCGAACGGCGTCCAGGCGGCTTCCTGATTCTCCTTGGGCGTGCCGAAGCGTTCGACGATCTTGTAGACGTCGTCGGCGATGTGACCCAGGTCGCGGCCATAGACGCCCATCACCAAATCGATCGCCGGGGCCAGATTGTTATGCGTGATTTCGGCAGGCACCTGGTCGCGCCGGATGGTGACCAGGTTGCCCAGCGGAATCGGGCGGTTCTGCACGGCGCTGGTAATGGGAACGTTCTTCAAGGTCTCGATCGACTTGATATCGCCTTCCGGGTACTGCACGCCCACAAAGTACTGGTTGTGGCTGACCGGATCGATCCAGAAGTTCTTCTTGTTGAACTGAATGCTGGAGTTAAACGCGGCGACGATGTTTCGCATGACGTCGCTCTGATTCAAACCGGCGTCGGCCGCCTTGGCGCGATCAACGTCGATGACATAGCGGGGATAGTCCAATCGCTGCATGATGCGGCAGTCGACTACGCCGTCGACATTGACCACTTGTCGCTGAATTTCCTCCGCCACCTGACGAGCTTTTTCCAGGTTCTTCGCTTCGACGCGAATATTGATGGGCGTCGATTTGCCTTCGTTCATGGCGCCCCGGATCATGCCGCCCGCGTCGAACGAGAATTCCAGGCCGGCGAAGCGTGAATCCGACGCAACGCCTCTCGGAGGATGTGCACGTATTCCTGAGCGGATCGATGGCGGTGTTCCTCGAGTTGAATCTTGAGGATGGAATCCATCGGCCCGGAGTTCGGCGTATAAGCCGCAGACCAGTCGGGCGTGACGCCCAATTCACTGATCACCACCTGAAGATCTTCGCCGAGTTTATCCTTAATGACGTTCTCCACCTCGGCGACCGCTTCCTCGGTCTTTTCGATGCGGGTACCCGTCGGAGCGCGCATCGTCATTTCAAAGGCGCCGGCGTCCACCTCAGGGAAGAACTCGCGGCGCAACTGGCTGCCCAGTCCGAGGACCACGGTCACCAGCAGTACGACGGCGACGCCGACGGTGGTCAACCGGTTGTTCAACACGGTCTCCAACCGGCGGACGTACCAGCCGATGCCGACTTCGATCACGCCCTCCCAGCGGGCGAAAGCACGGCTGAGCAAACCCGGCTTGTGATGCGCGGCCGCGTGTCCGTGTTCTCCCTCGCCATGGCCGCCGTGCTGAGCGCCGTGCGACTTCAACCAGCCGGCGCAGCGAGCAGGCACGAAGGACCGCGAGAGCAGGTAGGCCGCGATCATGGCGAAGGCGACCGCCATGGCCATCGGCTTGAACAAGAACTGCCCCATGCCGGGCATCATCGCCAGCGGCGCGAGTACGAGCAGCGTGCAGCAGCTTGCCACCAATTCGGGCATGGCCACTTCGCTGGCGCCCAGAAACGCGGCTTCGGACGGAGAAGCGCCCATTCCCAAATGGCGATGGGTGTTTTCCAGACAGATAATGGCGCTATCGACCAACGGACCGATGGCCAGAGACAAACCGGCCAGCGTCATCACGTTGATCGTATTGCCGGTGTAGTACAGAAAGATAATGGCCGCCAAGACGGAGACGGGAATCGTCATCACCGCGATCAATGTCATTCGCCATTCGCCCAGGAACAGCAGAATCACCAAGGAGCAGAGGATGGCGCCCAGAATGCCTTCTTCAGCGAGGCTCTCAATCGACTGCTTGACATAGACCGACTGGTCCATCACGACTTTCAAGTCGATGCCGCCGCGGCTGAGCCGGTTCTGCATGTTCGGCACGGCCTCTTTCAGACTGTTGACCACAGCCAACGTGCTGGAGCCAAGCTGGCGGTATACCGGGATGTAAACCTGCCGCTGGCCGTTGACGCGCACCACGTTGGTCTGGATGAACGCCGTATCCTTGGGCGTCGCCACGTCGCGGAGGTACGCGGCATTGCCGTGGACCGTGCGCAACGGAATGTCGCCCATCTGCTCGACCAGGTCGTACATCGAGTTCGAATCGATCGCCACGTCCATCGTGCCGAACTTGGCGTCGCCGGTCGGCAGGAAGATGTTGTACGCGTCCAGCGCGTTCATCACGTCGAGCGGAGACAAACCGCGGGCTTGCAGTTTGTCACGGTGCAGGTAGGCCAGCACGGCGCGAATCTTGCCGCCATAGACCACCGGCGCCACGGCGCCCGGAGACGCCATGATGAAGTTGCGCACTTCATAACGTCCGACGTCGTACATGATGGCTTCGGTCTGCTTGCCATGGCTGTCCAAGGCCACCAGGCAGGCCGGAACCGTACTGGTCGGGTCAAACGGCAGCACCACCGGCGGCAGAGTGCCCGGCGGAAGGTTCGGAATAGCCGCTGACGCCAGTGAATTCACCTGCGTCAAGGCGCCGTTCGGATCGATGTCTTCCCGGTAATAGTTGCGAATGATGCTGGCGCCGACGATCGAACGGGACTCTTGGCGAGCCGTTCCGGCCGCCTGGCCGGTCCACCGCTCCATACGATTGGTGATGTCTTTTTCGATGTTCGAGGCGGGCATGCCGCCGTAGAACGTCAGCACCTGGACCGCCGGACTCTTGAAGATCGGCAGAATGTCGATCGGAATCTTCGTCAGCGTGAGGCTTCCCAACACCAGCAGCGTGAGCATCATCACGGTGACGGCGTAGGGATTTTTCAGCGATGCCCGAATCAACCCATTCATGGAGTTACTCCGCTTCCCAATACGTTGTCCGGGCGGCGCTCGCCCGGCGTTCGACCGCAGTCCAAAGCGCGGACTGCGGCGCTGACGAAGACATCAAACGCATCGCGCTCGTGCGATTAATGATGGCCCGCTTGCGCGTGCTGGTCTTCCGTTTGCTCGATGACGGACACCTTCATGCCGTCGGAAATTCCGGCGCGGCTGGCAATCACCAGGTCATTCGGCTTCAGACCGGACAAAACCTCGGTCCGAATGCCGTCATCGGCGCCAATACGGACCTTGATCTTGCGAGCGATATTGTCGCGCGCCACGTACAACACCGCCGCGCCTTCGCCGAGTTCTTCGACGATGCACGAAGACGGAATGTTGAGTCCGTCCGGCGCCTTTTCGAGGCTAATCACCACCTTGCCGTACATGCCGTCACGAAACAGACCGTCCTTGTTGTCCAGATCGATCTCGATCCGCATGGTGCGGGTTTCAGGATCCTCGGCGCTTGCAACGCGCGAAACCTTGGCGTCGAACTTCCGGCCCGGCAAGGCGTCGATCAAGATCGTAGCGGGGTCGCCCGGGTTCGTGTACGGCACGTCGGCGTCGGGAACTTGCACCTTGACCCGCATGACGTCGGTTTTCTCGACCGTCAGCAACGGAAAGTGTGCGCCGCCGTCGTTTCGAGACTGGACGAAATCGCCGGGCCAAAAGTTGCGAGCCGTGATCACGCCCGTGTAAGGCGAGCGCATCGTCGTGTATTCGGCCAGCACGCGGTCCTTTTCGAGCTGCGCGGTGCAAACTTCGACGTTGGCCTTAGCATTGACGAGATCCGCCTTGGCCTGATCAATCCGGGCCTTGGCGGCCGCGGCCTGGGCCTCGGCGCTGACTACGGAGGCATGAGCTGCGGTGAGCGCCGCGGCGGCGGCGTGCATGTGTTCTTCCTTTTCATCGACAAGTTTCATGTCGACGGCCTTTTGCACCACAGCCAGATTCTCGAGCCGCTTGTACACCTTCGTACGGAACGAATACATCGACTCGGCGTCTTCGACCGACGCCTTGTATTGATGAATCAGCGCCTTGGAGGCCTCCCACTCCGCTTGCGCGGTGGTCAGGTGGGCTTCGGCCTGCACGACCTGGGCCTTCGCCTGGTCGAGAGCCGCTTCGCTGCGCTCGACTTCTTTGTGCAATTCCGGCACGTCGATGACCGCCAGCACGTCGCCTTCTTTCACGCGCGATCCGATGTCGACGTTCAGCACCTTCAAGTAGCCGGAGACCTTGGCGAACAACTCGGCGTATTTATCCGGGATCACGGAGCCTGGCTGCGTGGTCGAGCGAGCCAAACCGCCCTGGCGGGGCTTTACGACCTCGACCTGCGTTGCTTCATCCGCATGACTCGGCGTCGATTCATGCGAGTCGGAATTCGCCGCTTCCGCCTCCTTGTTCGGCGGCCCGAGCATCACGTATGCTCCGCCCACTGCAGCACACGCTACGACAACTCCTACCAACACCCATGGCTTTGACACAAAGACGTCTCCTGTCTCGCTAATTTCGCTGCAGCGCAAAGTTTAGGCCGACATCCGCTCGCTATCGGCGCACACCGGAGGGGAAGGAACCCATACGCTCGATGCTTGCGCGTTTCACTCCCTAGCAATCTGCATGCCAAGGCTTATCCCTCATTGGCATGGGCGCCCCAGAAAGTTAGCTCGCGCTCCACAATCGCAGGACATTTTCCGCGGAATTTGGCTTAACAACTCCGACGAAACGGAAGGATCGAACTAGCCAATCATAGCAACTTTTGCGGCAGGCGAGATGGCGATCCGGGCGAGCTTACGGAAAGTTAATTCTCGCCTCGCCTCAACCTCGTGGCGCTGAGGCGCCTCTGGCCAGATCCTGCACAATTCCGGCCGTAGCGATTATGCGTTTGACCATTTTCTGGCCAGCTCCATAAGGCGGGCCCAGCCGACGTGGTGCGGCAGCCATACGTCGTGGTTCAGGCGCGCCCGGTCGGGCCCGCGATCCGCTCATCCCGCGGAGGAACCGGCTCCTCCTGAAAACTGGCCGTGATTCTCATAGTCCGCGAGGGCCGGCGAATTCGGCATGTTCCAATCGGCAGTCACGATCACGCTTGCTCGAAACCGCGAACTCCCAGGCATAACCGACAAAGCTTTGCACGGGCGACCGGCACAGTTTGCCCAAGCTGCACGGTGCTTTCGGCGCCACAAAGAAAACCGTTATGTCCCTCAATAACCGCAACCGAAGACTTCAAATGGGTTGGCCGGATTTCGCCGAATCGTCGGGATGACGCGAAAAGGCACGGAACAATGGTTGCAAGAGGAAAAACAGCAATGCGTAGCTTCCGGAATACTCGGCATTGGGTCCGTTTGCTAGGCGGTGCGGGCCTATGGGGAGCGACGTCGTTGAGTATGGCAGCGCCGCCGCCGCCACGATTTGAAACGCCCCCGCCGCCGCCGCGATTTGACGCTCCCGCAGAGCCGGCTGTCAAGCAGGCCCCGGTTCAAACGGTCAGCCAGTCCAGCGCCCGGCGCTCGGAAGCCACCCAGGCGCCGTCGCGCACGAGCATCCTGGCGGCCCAGCCGGAAACCACAACGATCGACATGGCCAGCGCACTTGACCTGGCGGGCGTGCGGAATCCGGAAATCAGGCTGGCTCGCGAACGCGTCACTGAGACGGCGGCCATTCGCCAGTTCGCCGCAG
>DASZUP010000257.1:0-9249 GCA_035547635.1 Pirellulales bacterium | reverse complement strand
TTGGGCAGGTAGTGGTAGCCTCGCCGCACGCTATGAAACGTGCAAGCGGCGTTCTGCGCCGCTTCCACCGCGATATCGCAGCCTGAGTTGCCGGCGCCGACGACCAGCACGCGGCGGCCGCGCAGTACGTCCGGCGTCTTGTATTCGGCCGAGTGGAGCGAGACGCCGTCAAATCGGCCCGGATAATCGGGTCGCTTCGGATCCCAATTGTGGCCGTTGGCAATGATGACGCCGCGATAGCGGCGCGTCTGCGGCGCGGGAATCGCCTCACCGCCGACGCTTGCCTCAACTCGCCGGTCGTCAGCTTGCCGGACGACGGTCACGTCCCAGTAAGGGCCGTGCGGTCCCTGCTCGTCGGAAGGCTCGATGTTTGCGACCGAAACGCGGAATTCTATTTTGGGATAGAGATCAAAGTGCCGGGCGTAGGAGCGCAGGTACTGCCAGACCTGCTCGTGGCTCGGGTAGTCGGGATACTCGGCCGGCATCGGAAAGTCGACATACTCGGTCAGCGGCTTCGACGAGATCAGGTGCGTCGAACGGTAGACGCTGCTGTGCGGCTTGCCGTAGTACCAGTTGCCGCCGACGTCGTCCTCACGCTCGAGGCAATCGAACTCGATTTCGTCGCCGAGCAGGCGCCGGGCGGCCGCCAGACCGGACGAACCGGCGCCGATCACGCAGTATTTCGCACGGAAATCAGAAACGCGGGGGAGGTTCAAGGTTCAAAGTTCAAGGCTGAAAGGGGGCGAAAACGCGGCGGACGCAAAGAACCGTCGGGCAAGAAGCCGCGCAATCTTCTCAGCTTAAACCTTGAACCTCGAAGCTTGAAGCCCAAACGCTCTTGACCCGCCTCAGCTAAGGCATTACAAGAAGCCGCCTTGCACCGCTTCGGCCTAACGGCTGGGGGCTTCTGGACTTGCTTCGCCCTCGCCCGAGCGATCACGGATGTATCGTCGGCACGGACAAAAACTCGGTTTGGCGTTCCTGGCGTGCGACCTGTCGGTCACCGCCGCGAGCTGGTTTGCCGCCTACATTCTTCGCTATTCGCTGGCGCCCTCGCCGTATGGCGTGCCCGAGATTTCGATGGTGGCGGCGCAGTTGCCGACGATTCTGATTCTGGCTGGCATTGCCTACCGTCTCTGCGGTCTCTATGAAATCCATCGGCTGCGCGAATTGCCGCGCGAGCTGGGCGTGGTCTGCCAGGCCAGCGGCCTGCTTTTTCTGCTGGCGATTGCTGCGGTCTTTTACCGCCGCGATTTGTACGAATCGCGTCTGGCGCTGGCCATATTCGTAGCGCTCAACGCGGTGGCCCTGGCCGTGGCGCGACGCATGGTATGGCGGCTGGTAAAATATCTGCGCAGTCGCGGACTGAATTACGGCCGCGCCGCCATCGTCGGCGCGGGCCGCACGGGACGGCTTGTGGCGCAGACCATCTTGCGCAATTCGTGGACTGGATTAGAGGCCGTCGGCTTTGTCGACTCGCCCGGCAAGTCGGAACCCGCCGTTTTGCCTCGGCTCGGCGACATCGATCAACTGGCTGAGATTGTCGAGCAGCACCGCATCGATCATGTGTTTGTGGCCCTGCCGTTATCGCGATACGGAGAGCTGCCGGCCGTCTATCGGGCCTTGGAGGACGTATTGGTTGAAGTGCAACTGGCGCCCGACTTGCCGAACCTGGCCGGCATGCGCATTCGTTCGATGGAAATTGACGAGGTCGCCTTTCTCAGCTTGCGCGGCAACCCGCAGTATGGCTGGCGCCGCGTGGCCAAGCGCGGCATGGATCTGGTCCTGGGGACGGCGGCGCTGGTCGCGCTATCGCCGTTGATGCTGGCGATCGCCGCGGCCATCAAGCTCGGCAGCCGCGGACCGGCGCTGTATCGGCAGCCGCGTGCGGGGCTGGGCGGAAGAACGTTCAACATGCTGAAGTTCCGCAGCATGCGCGTCGACGCCGAACAGGCGAGCGGGCCCGTTTGGGCCGTGCGGCAAGACGATCGCTGCACGCCGCTGGGACGCTTTCTGCGGCGTTGGAGCCTGGACGAGCTGCCGCAGTTGTTCAACGTGCTGGCCGGCGATATGAGCCTGGTCGGGCCGCGCCCGGAACGCGGCGTGTTCGTCGAAAAATTCCGCCGTCAGATTCCCAATTACTGCCAGCGTCACCAGGTCAAATCAGGCATGACCGGCTGGGCGCAGATCAACGGTTGGCGCGGCAACACTTCGCTCCGCCGGCGGCTGGAGTGCGATCTGTATTACATCAGCAACTGGTCGCTGTGGCTGGATATCAAGATTCTCTGCCTGACGCTGTTGCGCGGCGTTCGCAATCGCAACGCTTATTGAAACGCCGCCTGAATGTCCGGCCGCGCGGCGAAACGCCGGTTATCCGCCGCCGGATTTGCTCCCGGCGCCGCCTTGCTACAATGAGGCTCTCATGAATGCCATCATCGTAGCAGTCGATCGTTTGCACGCGGGTTACCTCGGTTGCTACGGCAATGCGTGGGTCTTGACGCCCGAATTCAATCGCCTGGCGGCGGAAGGCTTCGTGTTCGATCAGTGCCTGATCGACTCGCCGCAGTTGGCGGAGATCTACGAGTCTTACTGGCTCGGATCGCACGTGAGCGAGCGCCGCGGACGCGGGGCCGCGCAAACGCCGTTCGCCGGTCTGCTGGAGGCAGCCGGTAGGGCGACGACGCTGATTTGCGACGAGGTGGAAGTCTGCGAGCATCCTCTTGCGTCCGCCTTCGGGGAAGTCATTCGCTACGACGCACCGGCCGACGCCGGAGATTCCGAGAGTCGCGGGGGCGGCGACCCGGCGGAAACGCACCTGGCAAGATTCTTCGCCGTCGCATGCGAATGGCTGGCTGCGGCGCGCGAGCCGTTCTGCCTCTGGTTGCACACGGGCGCCCTGGGTGCGGAATGGGACGCGCCCTACGAGTTCCGCCGGCAATACGCGGACGAAGACGGACCGTCAGCGCCCGACTTCCGCGACGTTCCCCGCCGCATGCTGCCGGAGGACTACGATCCGGACGAACTGCTCGGCATTTGCCAGGCGTATGCCGGTCAAGTCTCGCTGCTGGATCTGGCTCTGGGCGGGTTGTTGGAACTGGTTCGCAGCGGGTCGCTGGCGAGCAATACTCTGCTGGCGGTGACTTCCGCCCGCGGTTTCCCATTGGGAGAGCATCGCCGCATCGGACCAGTCGACGACGCCTTGTATGGCGAGTTGGTACAGGCGCCGTGGCTGCTGCGAATGCCCGACGGCCTCGGCGCCATGGATCGCAGCCAGGCGCTCGTCCAGCCGGCAGACTTGTTTGCCACGCTACTGGATGGATTGCAGATTGCCCGGCCGGCGCCTTGCGGCAGCGGTCAAAGCGCATTGCCGCTGGTGCGCGGCGACCAGCAATGGTTGCGCGATCACGCTTGCATCTTCGGGCCCCACGGCGAGCGAGGCTTGCGCACGCCAGCCTGGTATCTGCGGCGGCCGGTCCGCGCGGCCGAAAGCGAGGCGCCCCGGGCCGAACTGTATGCCAAACCCGATGACCGCTGGGAAGTCAACGACGTCGCCGATCGCTGCCCGGCGGAGACTGAGGCGCTGGAACAAGCGCTCTCTGCGTTCGAATCGGCCGCCAAAAGCGGCTCGCTCGAGCAGCTCGCCCCGCTGGATGAGTATCTGGTAGATGAGCTGAGCTAATGGGCACGGGGCAAGCTCGCGGAACGCGGCGCTCAGAGCGCTGTGGGAAGTCTGGGCCGCATGGTCCATGCCTGGCGCTGCATTTCCCATTCAGTCCTACGTTCCGCGTGTTGAACGCCGGCGGTTTGGCGATGAAAGGGAATGTGGAGAACCTGGATTTCATTTGCCGTTTATCGCAGTAATCGAGCGGCGGTGCGATTGCCGATGATCGAACAGAATAGGAAGACGATTCGGGCAAGATGACATAGGTTGAGTTGCCGATCGGGACTATAATCCCGCTCCCATTTTCGGGCAGTTTTCTCTGCAGTAGAGCCACTTTAGAGAATGAGCCGCCGATGATCGGACATGGAGGTCCGAGACCATCGAATTTGCCGCTGACGCGCTGGATGCAAGCGGCGGCGTGCTGGGTCATCAGCCTTGCGCTAGGGCCCGCGGCGGTCTGCTGCGCGCAAGACCGGCTCGCAGCTCCCGAGCCGCCGACTTTGCGATTGCGAATTGAGTGGGGCGGCGGCGCCGCTCGTACCTGGCAGGGCGTGATCTCGGTCAGCCAAGGGAGCGTCTCTTCGCCGCAACTATTGGGCATCGAGGCCGACGAGGCCGGCTCAATGTGGATTGAAAACGGGCGGCTGTTGATCTACGGTCGCGGACCGCGACTGTACGATGGCGTTGACGTCAGCATTCACGCACCGATCGATGCCAAGCTGACCGTGCAACTTGCGCCGCAGGACGATCCTGCGGCAGGCGGAACGATCGAGGCGCCGCTGTCCAAGCTGGTGCGCGACCCGCTCAACGGCAACATTCACGACAAGCAGAATCGCCTGCTCATCCGGCGAGTTCCGGGGGACGCGCTGCGAGTGTCGCTCCCTGCGACCGACCGCATGGTGTTCGCTTGCGGCGAGGAGTTGGAATTGGCGGTGCAGCCGTGGCGAGTTGAAGCTCCGCCCGGCGCCAAGCTGCGTCTGCTGGCCCGGTTGCTCGATCCAAAAGGCGAGCGCGAGCTCTGGCTGCAAGAAGTGGAACGCGCGGTTGACGACCAAGGAACCACCGAACCGATCACGCTGTCGCTGCCTGTTCCGGAGGAGGAAGGCGTATACAATCTGGCGCTCGAAGCGAGCCGCCGCGGCTTGCCGAACCGCCTGGGTTGGAAGCACGTGGTCGACGAACGGATGATCCAATTGACCGCGCTCTCGCCCAATCCCCACCTCGCTGACGCCGGCTCGACTCCGCCGACGGACGTGGTCGTCGAGATCGACCCGGCCAACCCCGCATGGTGGAAAAGGCTGGGCGCCATCCCGATGATTCCGGGACTGCCCATGGGCCCGCTGGGCAGCGGCGATGCAGCCGTCTGGCAGCACCCGGAAAAGCTGGGGCAGCTCATCCAACTGGGCTCGGGCGGCCGGGAACCGAATATCAGTTGGGAAGCCTACCCGCTGCCGATTCAGCGACCGGGGCAGGTGCACATCGTCGAGGTGGAGTACCCGGCCGACGTGCCGCAGACGTTAGGCATCAGCCTGGTCGAACCGAACTCCGCGGGCGCGGTGCAGCCGATCGGCCTCGACTCGGGCGTGTACTTGCCCGCCGAAGCGGCCGGCGGCGCCCCGCGGCTGGCGACGCACCGCCTGATCTGCTGGCCGCGGACGAAAACGCCGCTGTTGTTGCTGACCAATCGCCGCGACGGCTCGCGCGCCGTGTTTGGCAAGATCCGCGTGCTGGGGCCCAAGGTCAATCCGGTGGCCGCTGCGGTCAAACGGGCCCGCGACGACGACGAAACCTACAGCTATCTGCCGCGCCGCTTCACGTCGCACGGCGCTGAATCGACCCGCTTGCTCGCTGGATATTACGACCGGCCGCTGTTTCCGGAAAACTTCTCGGCCGGCGATTCGTTTGACAGTTGGAGCGGTCGCAGCCTGGACGACTGGCACACCTTCTATGAAGGGAGCACGCGGCTGGCCGATTACCTGAACTACGTCGGCTACAACGCCTTGATGGTTTCGGTGTTGGCCGACGGCAGCGCGATTTATCCCAGCCGCCTCGTGGATTCCACGCCTCGCTACGACACGGGCGTATTCTTCGCCAACGCTCAGGACCCGATGCGCAAGGACGCCCTGGAACTGTTGTTCCGGATCTTCGACCGCGAAGGACTGGTCTTGATCCCCGCCATCGATTTCTCCATGCCGCTGCGAGCGCTGGAGGAGGTGCGTCGCAAGGGGGGGCCTGAGAGCGAAGGCATCGAACTGATCGACGGCGGGAACCAGCGGCAAACGGCGCGACATCCGCCCCGGCAAGGGCTCGCGCCGTACTACAATCCGCTGCATGAGCGCGTGCAGCAAGAGATGCTCTCCGTGGTTCGGGAACTGGTCGAGCGCTACAAGGGGCATTCCTCGTTCGGCGGCGTATCCTTGCAGCTTTCGGCTGACGGTTATGCGCAGTTGCCCGGCGCCGATTGCGGCTATGACGACGAGACGCTGGCCCGCTTCCAGCGCGACACGGGCGTGAATCTGCCGTCGGGTCCGAACCATTTTGAGCGTCGCGTTGAATTGCTGCGCGGCGCCGAACGCGAGGCATGGCTGCGCTGGCGGGCCGGCGCCTTGAGCTTGTTCTATCGGCGGATGCAGGCGGAAATGGCGCGTCAGAAGCGAGACCTGAAGCTGTACCTGGCCGGGGCGCATCTGTTCGATCGCCCCGAACTGCGGCAAGGCCTGGAGCCGGTATTGTCGCGCAGCACGACCAAGAATCAGGATGCACTGCTTGGCGTCGGCATCGATCCGGAACTCTACCGAGATCTGGAAGGAGTGGTCTTGCTGCGGCCGCATCGGATTGCGCCGTTGAATTCTCTGCCGGGCCACGCGGTCGATCTGGAGCTCAATCTCGACGGCGCGCTCGATCGGCTGTTCGCCGACTCGCCGCAGAGCGGCAGCCTGTTCTATCACGAGCCGCAGGAAGCCCGATTGGCGTCGTTCGACGCCAAGAGCCCGTTCAAGAAAACCTATACATGGCTGGCGTCGCAGCCCGCGCCCAGCGGCGTATACAATCGCAGCCGCTTCGTCCACGCGCTGGCGGCGCTCGACGCCAAGTCGATGTTTGATGGCGGCTGGATGTTGCCGATCGGCCAGGAAAACGAACTCAATGACGTGATTGCGGTCTATCGGCGATTGCCTGACGCCCCTTTTGCTCTGGTAGGGGACGAAGGCGCCTCGCAACCGGTCGCCGTCCGTTCGTTGTCCCTGGATGGCCGGACCTATATCTACCTGGCGAATGACTCTCCCTGGAAAGCGACGATTACCCTGTCCGTCGACATGCCGGACTGCGCCGTGCGCAGCCTGAACCCGCGCCGTCGCTTGCCTGGCCTGCTCGGCTCCGGACACAGGCGCACCTGGACCATGGCGCTGGAGCCTTACGACCTGGTTGGCGCCGCGTTCACTTCGCCGCATGTGAAGTTTTCCAATCCCCAAGTCTCGCTGCCGCAAGACGCCCCTGAAGAACTGAAGGAACAGATCGACGATTTATTCCTGCGTGCGGCCGTGCTTAAGGATCCGCCGCCGCTTGAAGCCCTTGGAAATCCTGGCTTCGAGCAAGCGGCCGACAACGGCATACCAGGCTGGGAGACGAACGACCGCCGCTCGACGCTCGAGCAACTGGAACAGTTTGCCGGCGCGGAGGCGCCGCCGAATAAAGTACAGCTCGACGAGCGTGATTCGCATTCGGGCAACGCGGCCGCCAAACTGGCCACGACCGGCGAACCGGCGATTCTCAGCAGCCTGCCGTTCGCCGCGCCCAAGACGGGCTGGCTGTCGGTTTCCGTCTGGCTGAAAACCGCTGACGCCGCCCGGCAACCCGATCTATGGTTGCTGCTGGAAGGCCAGTTCGACGGCCAACGCTACATCCGCAAAGCGCCCATCGGTCAAGGACCGGGCGGCTCGAGACTCGAGAGCGACTGGAACGAATATGTCTTTTTGTTCCCCGACTTGCCGGCCGAAGGGCTTTCTCCGCTGCGGTTGCGGTTCCAGTTGCAGCAAGCCGGCGAAGTCTGGATCGACGACATTCGCCTGTTCGACCTGGAGCGGCTGGACGACGGACGTGCACTGGCGCTGGTGATGTCGCTCCAATTGGCGGATCTGAAATTGAAGCAGCGGCAATACGGCGACTGCCGGCAACTGCTCGAAGGTTATTGGCCGCGCTACCTGACCGCCAATGTGCCGCTCGCCCATTCCATCGCGGAGTCGCCGCGTCGGACGAACCGAGAGCGGTCGGCGACCGCGTCCAAACCGCCGAATATGTTCGATCGCTTTAAGAATGTGCTCCGCCCGCGGTGAAGACCGCCTGCGGCTGACGCCGCTGCCGGCGCTCCCCAGCGAGCAGTTCCGTCTGCTGATGTCCCCGGAGAGTCCCCGCGATGGATCACAGTCCCGTTCATGCTACGGTGGATTTCAGCCGCCAAGGCAAGCAGTTCGGCAGCCTTTGCGTGCCCTATTCATACAACCTGGGCGGCTGGGCCAATCTACTGTTACCGGTTGCGGTCGTTGCACATGGCGAGGGTCCGACGGCGTTGGTCATGGCCGGCAACCATGGCGACGAATATCCAGGCCCCATCGCGATCATGAAGCTGATGCGCGAGCTGCAAGCCGAACAAGTCCACGGCCGGTTGATACTGATACCGGCTTTGAACCTGCCCGCTGCGAAGGCGGGCACGCGGCTCTCGCCGTTGGATGGCAAGAACCTGAACCGCTCGTTTCCCGGCCGCGCCGATGGCACGCCGACGGAACTGATCGCCCATTACCTGACGAACGTGTTGTTTCCGTTGGCCGACATCGTGATCGACATCCACACCGGTGGGCGCAGCGTCGACTTCTTCCCCTGCCCGCACATGCACCTCGTGCCCGATCTCGAGCAACGGCGCCGGATGGCGGCCGGCACGTTGGCCTGGAATGCCGACGTCGCATTTCTTTATACGGACATCGCAGGCAGCGGCCTGCTGCCGGTGGAAGCCGAGCGACAAGGCAAGACGGTGATCACCACGGAGATGGGCGGCGGCGAATCCATTCCGTTCGCCGTACACCAACTGACGCAAAGCGGGCTGCGCAACGTGCTGCGCCACTTCGGCCTGCTTGACGGCGATGTGCAAACCCGCGAGGCTCTCGGCTTGCCGCCGACGCGGTGGGTGCAAGCGCTTGATCGCGAAGACTATCGCTTTGCGCCGGAGTCAGGGTTGTATGAAAACCTGGTCGCATTGGGACAGGAAGTCGCGGCCGGACAACCGGTAGGACAGATTCATTTCCTCGAACGTCCCGATCGTTCGCCCGTGGAGATCGTCGCGCCCAGCGGCGGCATGCTCCTCGCCGCCCGAGCCCCGGCGCTCGTCGCGCAAGGCGATTGCGTGGCCTGCATCGCCCACGACGTCGATCCGGCGGTTTGGGCTTGATGGCCGGTTAGTTGGCTTCTCGAAAGGCGTCCAGCGAGAGGAGTTCGGACGCCATCAGTCGGTAGAGCGCGTGCGCCACGCCGAAGCATCGAGTTCCCGCCTTCCTGCTGTGTGTCGGCGGAGTTTGCTGCACATGGGCGACATTTCGAGG
>DASZUP010000256.1:0-4271 GCA_035547635.1 Pirellulales bacterium | reverse complement strand
AAGTCGTGATAACGGCCGCGATTCTCTCGGGCCCCGCCGGCGGCCGCCGCATTCTCTCTCAGGAACTGCCCGCCGCACTGCCAGGAGCTGACATAACCGGCGAGCGGTTCCGGATTCAGTTCCGCCGACGTCGCCAGTAGCGGCAGCGCCGCCAACGCGCTCGACAGCAGCGGATTGGTTACGCCCAAATGGAAGTCGGCCGTTTTGAGCGTCGCCAGTCCCAGCGGCAGCCCTTGGAACTCATCCACGGTCACTGACTTTTGCGCCGCCGAGCCTGCCGCAAGCGCTAACGTCGTGAACAGCAGCAGGGCCAAGAGCTGCTTGTGCCGCTTGCCGTGCGAGATTTTGTCCAGTACTCCGCCAAGCGATTCAGGAGTGGCCCATCCAGCGCTCGGAACCTCGGGCGGCTGACTGGGCCTTCCCTTCTTCTTCCGCGTTCCGCGTTCCGCATTCCGCATTGGCGCACCCAGCGGCGATCCACTCCCAATAGCAGTCCGCCCCGCTACCTGGTTCAGATCGGCTCGCCGTTCCAGCGGACAAAGCCTTCCATGGCATAATACTCAGGCAGGCCGAGTTGGTTGTAGGTATCGGCCGTGTGACGGTTGCGGTCTTCGGCACGCTGCCAGAATTCGCGAGAATCGGAGCCTGGGAACAAGGCCGTGTCTTTTTGCGACTCGTGCATGAAGATCGCGTTTCGCTTGCGGTCCAGGTCGCGAGGGCTCAGCGGCACGGCAATTTCGATCTCGTGCAGCGGCCATTCCTGCCACGCGCCGCGATAGAGCAAGGCCTCGGGACGGCAACCGTTGGCGGCTTCCAATTCCTTCAGAGCCCGGAAGATCGCCTCGGCGCACACGCGGTGCGTGCCGTGTGGATCGGATAGATCGCCGGCAATGTAGACTTGCTGCGGATCAACGCGCTCGATCAACTCGCGAATGAGCCGCACGTCTTCGTCGCCCACCGGATTCTTGGCGATCGTGCCGGTGCGATAGAACGGCAAGTCCAGGAAGTGCAAATGCTCTTCGCGGCAGCCGCAGACAATGGCGCCCGCTTTGGCCTCGCTCCAGCGGATCAACGCCTTGATGGCCAGCACGGTCTGGCAGTCGGGTTCGCCGGGAGTCTTGTGCGCCAGCGATTGCTGCACTTGCCGCTCGACTTCCAGCGACTTGTCCTGGTCGACGCCAAACAGCCGGTTGAATTCGACCACCAGGTCGGCCACGCGCTGGGCGTCGTGATCGAACACGGCGATGTTGCCGCTGGTCATGTAGGCCACGTGTACTTCGTGCTTGTCTTCGACCAGGCGGATTAGGGTGCCGCCCATGCTGATCACGTCGTCGTCAGGATGAGGGCTGAAGCAGATAACCCGCTTCGGGTCGCGGCCGCCCGGATGATATTCGATGGTGTCCATCATCCAGCGAAAGACACGATGCGCCACCTGCTGGGCGGGACCGTGGTGCCGCAGAAGTTGATGCAGATTGTGCTCGCGCAGGTCCTGATCGTCGAGCTTGAGCAGCGCCTTGCCGGTTTTTTCAGAAAGCCAAAGCACGGCCCGCTTGATCAAGGCGTCGGTCCACTCGACGTTGCCGAGCACCCAGGGAGTGGTGATCCCGGTCAGATCGCCGGCGGCCGCCTCGTCCGCCAACACCACGGCGGATGGGTGTTCTCTCAGACAACTGGCCGGCACGCGATCGGTGGCCGGGCCTTCAACCGTTTCTTTGATAATCCGCGCCTTGTGCTCGCCCAGCGCGATCAGGATGATCTTGCGGGCGTCAAAAATCGTGGCCAACCCCATCGTGATCGCGTGCTGCGGCACGTTTTCTTCGCTGAAGAAATCGCTGGCCGCGTCGCGCCGCGTGATGGGATCGAGCGTGGCCAACCGCGTGCGGCTGTGACGCACGCTGAACGGTTCATTGAAGCCGATGTGCCCGTTACGACCGATGCCCAACAACAACACGTCGATGCCGCCGGCGCGCTCAATGTCGGCCTCATAGCGGCGGCAGTAATCTTCGAGATCTTCCAGCGGCGCCATCCCGTCGGGAATGTGAATCTGATCCCGAGGGATGTTGATGTGATTGAAAAAGTGCTCGAACATCCAGCGGTGATAGCTCTGCAACTGCTCGGGTTGCAGGCCGTAATATTCGTCGAGATTGAAAGTCACCACCCCCGAAAAATCGAGTCCTTCCTCCTGGTGCATGCGGATCAATTCTCGATACACGCCCATTGGGGTGGAGCCGGTGGGCAGCCCTAACACGGCACGCTGGCCGAATGCGTTGCGTTCGCGAATCACATTGGCGACCGAGTCCGCCACATGGCGAGCCAGATCGCGGTTGGAATCGAAGACGTAACAGGGGATTTCGGTCCCGGGCACTCGGCGCGCCGCCGTAACGGCGCTTATGGCAGCAGTCGTTCGCATGGGGGGAATGGTTCCAGTCTGTTCGCAGTTGCGCACTCGACGATCAATGTCTAGAACCCGTTAGTATGCCTGAAAAATTGCGCGAAAGCTATTGGTCGCCGCGGGACTTTCCTTCGACTGGAGCGGCAGTCCTGCGGGAGTTGCCTTGCCCGGGCAGCCCGCGGAAATTGAAAACGACCAAGATCGTGCGCAGGGCGGATGCGGCTAGCTTTTCCCGCTGCGAAGCTGCAATTCCGGCGAAAATGCCTTCGCCATCGGCAAACCGAATCGGCGGTAGATATAGAAAAAAACGCGACCGGATACTCTCCGGTCGCGTCAGGTTGAAAAATTGCCGGAGGCCGGGGTCGCCCACGGTTGGAGGACGTGGGCGTCGGCTGACTTTGACCCCGACCGCTCGGCAATCGGAGCCGAGACTGCCGGACCCAAACTGTGCAGTCTCGACTTTCCGATAGGCACGCTCGAAAAGACTCCTGTTCTCACGGGGCAAACGAGCAGACGAACGAATCGGCTTGCGCTCAACCGCAAGCAGAAAGGGGCTCGTTCATTAGATTATATGGGCCCGGGCAATTGCCTGGCTGCCGCCCGCGGCTGTTGCGCTTCGTTTTTCCCGCACCGGCGCCCTATAATGCGCGCGCCATCGGGTCGCCGGGAGTTTGCCCGCGGCAACAGGCGACTCCCCCAATTCTGGCGGTTTACCGAGGGAATCTCTTACCAGATTTCGCGAGGTGAATACTCGGGCGCCGTTGTCCGGCCAGGCAGTGTCGCCCTGCTGCTTGCTTTCGCTTGCTCGCGAAATGCGTTGTAGGCGCACCATTGAGGGGCAAGCGGCGGAAGGAGATGCCGGCGGTACAAATCCAACGATTGAGCCAAATCTTCCGCCCGTTACATTAGGGGCGTAGTCGAGCCTTGAGTTCTAACAGAGCAACGATTCCCCCCCGGATTTGAAAAATGGACGTACCAGCCGTGGGGGATCCACAAAGTTGCAACGCGGCGAACAGTCATGCCATGTCTATTTCGTGCGAAAAACCAAGCGGTATGAGGAGCACTTCACCGGGCGAGCGGCCGCGCGGCGTGACGATTTTGGCCAATCCGTACAGCGGCGCTCGAGACAATCCCGCGCGCATCGGCGCTTTGGCGGGCGCAATGCGGGCCGAGGGACTGGACCCATTCCCAATCTGGTCGCTCGACGAACTGTTTTCCGCGGCGGCCGAGCCCGATTTTGCCGCCACGCAGCGCGCCGTTGTCGCCGCGGGGGGAGATGGGACCTTCAACTGCCTGATCAACCGGCCAATCCCGGTTCCCCTGGCGATGTATCCGCTAGGCAACGAGAATCTACTCGCCCGCCAGTTTGGCTATACGTCGGACCCTCAATGGATGGCGCGCATGATTGCCGCCGGGAAGACGCAAGCTATCGACCTGGGGCGTGCGGGAGAGCGGCGGTTCGGAATCGTGGCCAGCGCCGGCTTCGACGGAGACACCGCGCATCGGCTGGCCCGCTGGCGGGAGAGGGCCGGCCGGCTGAAGCGCGTCCGCAGCTTGAATTACCTCAGGCCGATCGTTGAGTCCGCCTGCTTATACCGCTACCCGATGTTGGAGATAGAGGCCGATGGACAGCAAATATGCGGCGCGCTGGCCATGGTTTTCAATCTGCCGCAGTACGCCAATAGCCTCCCCCTAGCGCCGGATGCCCTTGCCGACGACGGCCTGCTGGATTGGCTCGTGTTCGCCCGGCCGGGGAGCGTGCCGCTGATGCGTTACGCACTGCAAGTCTGGACGGGAAGACATCGGGGCTGCGATGGCGTGTACTTTGGCCGCGCCAAACGGATCCAGATCAACTGCCAAACGCCGGCGCCCATGGAAA
>DASZUP010000255.1:0-10587 GCA_035547635.1 Pirellulales bacterium | reverse complement strand
AACAAGTCGTTACAGAGCCACCAGCCGAGGACGAAAGCGATTCGGCCGACGGAGACGGCAAGCGGACGCGCGGACGCAAAAGAACCAAGGCGCCGGCTCGCCGCTCAAAAAGTCGCAATTCGGCCGCCGCGAAAGGTCGGGCGACTGTTCACGACGGGCGAGCCGGCCGCAAAGCGGAGCTGCCTAAAAGCTACGAACTGCAATTGGCGTCGCTCAGCGACGGCCCGCCGGAAGGCGACCGCTGGCTGCATGAAATCAAGTTCGACGGTTACCGCCTGCTCTGTCGCCTGTCTCGCGGACGAGCGAGGTTCATCACGCGCGGCCGCCAGGACTGGACGGACCGCTTTCCCGGCCTGTCCAAGGCGGCGGCAGGGCTGGACGTTAAAAGCGCCGTGCTCGACGGCGAGGCGGTGGCCTTGTTGCCTAACGGCGTGAGCAGCTTCCAGACGCTTCAAAACGCCTTTCGCGGCGAATCGGCGGCGCCGATCGTCTATTACGCTTTCGACCTGCTCTATCTGGATGGCAGAGACCTGCGCACCATGCCGCTCGAGGAGCGCAAGGAGCGACTTGCCGCCTTGCTGAAAGACGTCGATCCGGAAGGCGCGCTGCGTTACAGCGAGCACATCTCCGGGCAAGGACCAGAGTTCTTTCGCCAGGCCTGCGAGCGAGGGTTGGAAGGGATGATCTCTACGCGGCGCGATCGCCCTTATCAGGGCGGGCGCGGCGTCGACTGGATCAAAACCAAATGCGTCCAGCACGCCGAGTTCGTCATTGGCGGCTTCACGGAGCCGGCGGGAAGCCGCGCAGGGTTCGGCTCGCTCCTGCTCGGTTATCACGACAACGGCGGAGCACTGGTCTACGCCGGACGCGTCGGCACGGGCTTCAATGCGCGCGTGCTCCATGATCTGCGGCGGCGGCTCGATGCACTCGAGCAACGGCGCAGCCCGTTCAAAGACGCCGCGCGTCGCAGCATACGCGCGCATTGGGTCTCGCCGCAACTGGTGGCGCAGGTCGAATTCGCCAATTGGACCAATGACGGTCTGTTGCGGCAGCCTTCCTTCCAAGGTCTTCGCGAAGACAAGGCGGCAGTCGAGGTCACGCGAGAAGTGCCGATGAAAGACGCCTTTGAGAATCCCCAAAAACGCGATCGTGCTCAACCGGCGCCGGCACGAGCCAGCCGCGTCAAGACAAAGTCTACCGACCGCAACTCCGCCTCCGGCGAGTCCGCTGAAATTGCCGGAGTGACGCTGACGCATCCGGAGCGCGTGCTTTATCCCGAGCAAGGGATCTCCAAGTTCGACCTGGCCACTTATTACCTTCGCGTCGCTGACTGGATCCTGCCCCACCTGGCTGGCCGCCCCTTGAGCCTGGTGCGTTGTCCGTCCGGCCGGCAGAAGGCGTGTTTCTTTCAAAAGCACCTGGGCGCCGAAGCCTCGCAGGCCGTGGGCCGCGTCGAAATTGAAGAAAAGCACAAGACGGCCGATTACGCCGTGATCGAAGACATCGCCGGCCTGGTGTCGCTGGTGCAGCTCGGCACGCTCGAATTCCATCCCTGGGGCGCGCGCGCCGATAACGTGGAGCGGCCGGACCGCATCGTCTTCGATCTCGATCCGGGCCCCGACGTCGAGTGGGAACAGGTGATCGACGGAGCCCGGCGCGTGCGCGCGGCCCTGCTGCAATACGAACTGACAAGCTTCGTCAAGACTACCGGCGGCAAGGGCCTGCACGTCGTGTTGCCCATTCAGCGCCGCAATGACTGGGAAGAAGTTTACCCGTTCGCCAAGGCAATCGCCCGGCGCGTCGCCGATGAAGCGCCTGAGACGTTTCTCATTCAGTCCTCGCGTTCGCTGCGGCAAGGCAAGATCTTCATCGATTACTTGCGCAACCAGCGCGGCGCCACGGCGGTTGCGCCTTATTCCACCCGCGCGCGTGCGGGCGCTCCGATCTCCGTCCCTTTGGCCTGGGAGCAGCTTTCCGAAGATCTCCGCTCCGACCGTTTTCGCGTCAACGATCTGCCCGACTGGCTCTCGTCGCGGCGGCGAGATCCGTGGAAAGGGATGCATGACGTTCGGCAGTCGATCACAAAGTCGATCGGGAAAGATCTCGGCATCGCTTGAGCGATCACGCTCCCGCGGCGCCTTGGGCATCGGCCACGCGGAGCGCCGCCAACAGCGCGGTCGGCGTCGTGGCGCGTTCGATCTCTTCCAGCAGTCGCGGCTCGCGGCTCAAGCGGGCGATGGCGGCCAGGATTTGCAGTTGCAGCTCCGTATCGGCCAGCGGAGTCAGGATCAGAAACACCACGCGCGTCGGCTGCAGGTCGATGCCGTCAAAAGCGATCCCGTGCGGGGCCAGGCCGACCGCCACCACGGCGCCTTTCAAACCGTCGATCCGGGCGTGCGGCACGGCGATACCGTGTCCCAGCCCGGTGCCCATCTCGGACTCGCGCTCGAGCACCGCGGCGATCGTGGCGTCGGGATCGATTCCGGCGTGGCTCGCCGCGAGGCCCGCCAGGTTTCTAATGGCCTGATGCGAAGTGGCGGCCTGCAGATCGGGCACGCACACCAGTCCGTCCAAGGCTGAACTGAACGACCACACGCGGCCGCGCCGCAGCAAGCGCTGGATCATCGGTCCGGCCAGGGCCGACGTGGCCACGGCCAGCACGACCAGGGCGACGAACAACCGTTCCCGAATCACTCCGGCTTGCCAGGCCAACAGACCGAGCACAATGCCAAGCTCGCCGCGCGTGTTGAGCGCCCAGCCGACGGCCCATGATTCGCGGCCCCCCAAACCGCCTGCACGGCCAGCCAACCAGCAGCCGATGACCTTGACTGAAATACCCAGGGCCAGCACTCGCATCACGAGACCCGGACGGAAATTAGCAATGAAGTTCACTTCCAGCCCGATCGCCGCGACGAACACCGGCGCCAGCACCCCTTCCACAAAGCGATGCATGATGTGCCGCGTCTGCTCGCGCAGCCTGGGCGAATCGCCCAGGGCGACGCCGACCAGAAAGGCGCCAAAAATGGCGTGGATGCCGATCGCTTCCGTCGCCGCCGCTCCGACCAGACAGCTCAGCAGCAAGAACCCCAGCACTCCGCCCGGCCACGCCAAATGCGCTTGAACCCAAAGCAGCGCCTTATCGGCGGCCCAGCGCCCTACGGTGAGCGTCAACGCAACGAATCCGATGGTCAACGTTAACGTGTAGGCCAGCGCATGCTCGCCGCTGCGATTGCCTAGAATGACCGAGAACGCGAGCCAGGCCAGCAGGTTGTTGATCGTCGCCGCAATCAGCACCAGCATGCCGAAGTCCGTTTGAAAAAGATCGAGATCAAGCAGCAGCTTGGCGATCACCGGCAACGCGCTCACGGCCAACGCAGCGCCGAAAAAGACGGCAAACGCGCCCGGCGTTCCTTGCGGCGGCATGCCCCACCACTCCGGCGCCAGCCACGCCAGGCCGCCGCCGATAACCAGCGGCGTCAGCAACCCGGCCAAGGCGATCAAAATGGCCGGACGGCCCAACCGCGCGACGCTGGAAAGATCCACTTCCAGCCCGGCGATCAACAGCACCAGCGCCACGGCCAGCGCAACGACGGCATCAAGCGCAATGGCCGCCGGCCCTTCGTGCGGAAACAGCCAATGCTGCACGTTCGGCGCAATCGCGCCCAGGCAGGTCGGCCCCAGCAGCAGTCCCGCAAACATCTCGCCCACGACCACCGGCTGGCCAATGCGACGCGCCAACTCGCCCAAGGCGTGCGCCGCAGCGAGCAGCACGGCCAGACCCAGGAACAGAATCGTGACGTCGTGGGAACTCACTTTGGCGTTTTCTCTGGCTTCCGGTGCTGGCCGAGCAGAGCGTCAGCGTAGAATGCGAGCCCCGCCGCGCCAAGCCGGCTGGATCGCTTACGCCAAGGCCGCGCTGCGCATGAATTGGCTCTGCGGCTTGTGCGATGAAAACGCGTCGCAGACGAAATTCGAGTCAATAGCCCGCGAGCAAGCGACGACGTTTACGCTACATGTGCGTTGTTCTCCCTGGCGAGACGCCGCTCACGCTCCGATCATGAAGACCACTGCAAACAACAGCGTCAACCCCGCCGCACCGCACAACATTGCCGGCAGCAACACGGCCGCGGCAGCGGCCCCGCCCGAACATTCCTGCGCATGCGCCAAACCGATGGCGCAATAGATCGCTTGCGCAACGGGCGAAAGATAGAAACCACAAAGGGGCAGCAGCGGCATCAGCATGGTGCTGCCGACCACGTAGGCGACGACTCGCGCGGTCGTCTCGTACGAGAAATTGGCGCTGCCAAACGCCGTCAACGTCAAGTGAAATACGGCGGCCGACAACAGGATGCAAACCAGCGCGATCAACGGTCCGATGACCGCCGGACAGCAGCAGGAGCCAATCACCGCGCCGATCATGAATCCTACGCGTTCGGGACCTCCGGCGGGTATCTCCCGAAAGGCCTCATTCTGGCCGGTAATCGCCTGGATTAAGAGCGCATAGATCACGGTCGCCGAGAAGCCGATCATCGAGCCGGCGGCGGCAAAGCTCAGAGGCGCCCCCAGGCCCCCTTCGCGTCGCATTTGCAAGAAGAACTGCAGCGGCGCCAGGTAAAACTCCTTAACCGTCGCCAGGAAAGAGCCGATTGATGCTCCATTGCGTTCCCATGCCGGGCCATGCCGGGGACCGCTCGGCTCGCCAAAACCGCCCAGCGGCATGCCCGACTCGGCAGGCGCCGCGTAGGGATTATCGCTTGGTTCCAAGGAGCGAGGAACATTGCCCGATGGGAATTGCGATACGTTATCGCCCGGCGAAAGGCGCTGTGAATTGTCACGCGCTGGTTGCGCCGCCTCGGGCGCACGATCGGCGACCGGAACGGGTTGAACGGCGCCGCAAGAGGGGCACTTGGCCTGCTTGCCCGCGGCGTCATCGCCGACGCGCAGCCGCTTGCCGCATTGGCTACAGGAGAATTCGATCGGCATGCGTTCAGCGCGCTCCCGCCACCACCATCGCCATCACGAGTATGTAAAGGCCGACGGCGGCGCCGCAACAGATCACCATGGGTAACAGGACGGCTGCCGTCGCCTTCAAACCGGAAATCTCGTGCGCGTGACTGAGTCCGATGCCAACGAACACGAGATTCACAATCCCGTTGATCGCTTGCCCGCAAATTGGTATCAGCCCAAGCAACGACGAACTGCCGAGACTGTATGCCACCACGCGAAACGTCGTTTCAAACGGATAGCGGGCCGCTCCGAGCATCATCAGCATCAAGTGAAACATGCCCGAAAGGATGAACATGTTGAAGATCATGCCAATCGGGATCAGGATCACCCCAAAAACCAGGGTGAATACGGCGCCCACGGCCGGGCCCAGGACGCCAGGCGGGCCGCCCATGCCGTTGGCGCCGCCGAGTCCAACAAGCAGCATCTGCATGCCGGATTGCATCAGCAAGCCGACCAGGGCGCCGGCCGAACCGCCCGCCAGGCCGTAGAACAACGGCGCGCCGAGGCCCCCTTCGCGGCGCATTTCGCTAAAAAATAGAGGCGTCGCCGTAAAGGCTTCTTTGGCCGTCTCAAAGAATGAAGCGAAGGATGCGCCGTCCCGCTCCCAAGGCGGCCCAGTGCGTCGGCTGGCAGGGAACCGGTCGTAGTATTCTCCCGCCGGCGGAAGCGGCGCACTCGTCGGCGAAGCGTAAGGATTGTCGCTGGCGACGGGGCCAGGAACCGGAGCGAATGGCGACGGCGGGGCGGAACTGGGAACTTCCGGCGTCGCCAATGGCGGCGAAAACGACGAAGCAGGTATGGTCTGCACCGTTCCGCAAGACGGACACTTCGCCTGCTTGCCGGCCGTTTCATCGCCGACGCGCAGCAGTTTACTACATTGATTACAACGGAATTCGATGGGCATGGTCAGTTCAAAGGGGCTTCATTGAGCGGCCGATCGCCGCGAGATTCACGATTCTACGCCACATCGCCGGCCGCGCAAACGTTCACGACGCGAGTGCCGGAGATCGTATCGTTCTGTGGGTAACAGCATGAGCGAACCACGCGGCTTTTTCCAGCGTGCTGCTCGGTTTTGTCGGCGGCTCGCCGCCGCCTGCTGTTCGATCTAGCGCGAGAATGGTAGGCTGACGGAATTGTCCCCGTCCGGCCCGTTCGATGAGGCGTCGAAGCCGTGCGGGGGCTGGTTGCGTGGCGTCCATCTTCTTTTATGGCCTTAACAACGGCAGAAATCCTTGGTCCTGAAGGACGCATTGCGGCGCGGCTGCAGCGTTACGAGCGCCGTGCCGAACAACTGGCCATGGCTGAAGCCGTTGCGCAGGCCATTGCCGAAAAGAAGCACCTGATCGTCGAGGCGGGCACCGGCGTCGGCAAAAGCTTTGCCTATCTCGTGCCGGCCATTCTGGCCGTCGCGCAAGCCGCCGACGAGGACCGCCGCCCGTCCGCAGATGACGACGAAGAAGACGGCCCGCCCCGGCGCGTGGTCATTTCGACCCACACGATCAGCCTGCAGGAACAATTGATCGAAAAGGACTTGCCGCTGCTAAATGCGGTCATCCCGCTCGAGTTTTCGGCCGTGCTGGTCAAGGGGCGAAACAACTACCTCAGCCTGCGCCGACTGCACGGCGCCATGAAGCGCTCCGGCAGTCTGTTCCGCGACGAAGAGGAACTTTCCGAGCTGCGAGGCCTCGACCGCTGGAGCGGTCGGACGGTCGACGGTTCGCTGAGCGATTTGGACCATCGCCCGATCTCCACCGTCTGGGACGAGGCCCGCAGCGAGCACGGCAACTGCATGGGCCGCCAGTGCCCCAACTACAACCGCTGCTTCTACTACAAAGCCCGGCGACGGGTGCAGAACGCGCAGATCCTGATTGTCAATCATGCGTTGTTCTTCAGCGACCTGGCGCTGCGCCGCAACGGCGTCAGCATTCTTCCCAAGTACGACGTCGTGGTATTCGACGAGGCCCACACGCTCGAAAGCGTGGCCGGCGACCATCTGGGCATGGGCATTTCATCGAGCCAGGTCGAGTACGTCCTGAACAAGCTCTACAATGACCGCACCAACAAGGGCTTGCTGGTCCGCCATCGGTTGCGCGAACTGGAAGAGCTGGTGTTGGGGTGCCGCGGCTATGCCCAGGACTTCTTTGATGAAATCCGGCTCTGGCAGGCGGCCTCGGGACGCAGCAACGGTCGCGTCGATGAACCCGGCATCGTCGAAAACAGCCTCAGCCCCCAGTTGCTGAAGCTGGCTCGCGGCGTGAAGCGCTTCGGCGAAGGACTGGAGCAGCCCGAGGAGCGGCAGGATTTCACGGCGGCCCACGACCGCCTGGAATCGCTGGCCGGCGAGATCGAGGCTTGGCGCAAGCAGTCGCTCGAAGGGCTGGTGTATTGGATTGAAGCGACCGGCGGCCGCCGGCCACGGACCTCGATGGTCGCAGCGCCGGTGGACGTGGGGCCGGTATTGCGCGAGCAATTGTTCGAGCGCGTGCCGAGCGTGATCATGACCAGCGCCACGCTGGCGGTCGGCAAGGGCGGTTCGTTCGACTTTTACAAGTCGCGGATCGGTCTGCCCCAGTCCCGCACGCTGTCGTTGGGCAGCCCATTTAACTATCGAGAGCAGGCCCGGCTGGTGCTGGTGGAAGGCATGCCCGACCCCTCCAGCCAACGCCGCGACTACGAGCGCAAGGCGACGGAGATGATCCGCCGCTACGTCGAGCGCACCGACGGCCACGCCTTTGTGTTGTTCACCAGCTATGAAATGCTGCGTCAGACGGCCGCCGAGCTGACGCCCTGGCTGGCGGAGCGAAACCTGGGGCTCTACGCCCAATCCGACGGGCTGCCGCGGACGCAGATGGTCGAACGTTTCAAGGCCAATCCCCGCGCCGTGCTGCTCGGGACCGACAGTTTCTGGCAAGGGGTCGACGTGCCGGGCGACGCCTTGCAAACCGTAATCATTACCAAGCTCCCGTTCGCCGTCCCCGACCGACCGCTGCTGGAAGCCCGATTGGAAGCAATCCGCGCGGCGGGCGGCAATCCATTCGCCGGTTATCAACTGCCCGAAGCGGTGATCAAGCTCAAGCAAGGCTTCGGCCGCCTGATCCGCAGCCAGCAGGACCGCGGCACCGTCGTCATTCTTGATCCGCGTATTTTGACCAAGCCTTACGGCCGCACGTTTCTCGATTCGCTGCCCGATTGCAAACGGGTGCGGGAGTCGGCCAGTGGGGCAGGCAAGACGGAAACGCCGTAGGGCAAGGTCTTCAGTCAGTCTTATGTCGTTCCAACCTGGCTCAAGTGAGGAGCATCGGCCCAAACCATCGGAGAACGTCATGTCCAGCCATCGTGGCGGCAGCCTTGCAAGATATGGAAAACGGCGACGCCAGCGTAGCGTTCGAAGCATTCGACCGCGAGTTCCGTGCGCGACATCAGCTTTAGACGAATTCGTCATCGTACGCTATCAGGTGCGCGTTTTGCGAGTCCGAGGCCCGGGGGCAGCCGCCGCTCGAACAATGCGATCTTCAAACAACGGAATACGAACGAGCAGCCTCGGCGCTTGGGCTTGCGGACATGGAACTGGGCGTTTCTTGACTCCTTGCCAGATTGGCCGCTGCTGAAAGCGGTTGGCAGCGCCCCTTTCGCCGGATATCAACTGCTCGAACGTCAGTCGCCGACAAGAGGCGGGGCCGCTTTCGCTCTCTTGGTTCGCTTCGGCGCGGGAGGAACGTCGTCGCCGGTCAGATTCCAGAGTTTGATGGAAAAGTCTTCCGAAGCGGTGGCGACCTGGCGTCCGTCGCGGCTGAATTCCGCGCAAAGCACGTCGCCGGCGTGTCCAGCCAATTCGCAGAGCGCCTTGCCCGTTTTGAAATTCCAGATTTGCGCCCGATGATCCTGCGCATGCGCTGCCACAAGCCACGGCCGCTCGGGATGGAAAGAGATCCAGGCTGCATCGGCGCTACTGTTTGCCATGTCGCGGCTCCGTTCGGCCGTTTCCGGATTCCACAGGCTAATCTGTCCGCCGCTATGCGCGCTGGCCAACAGCTTGCCGTCCGGGCTGAAACGCAAGCAGAGAATGCCGGCAAGCTTGGGAAACGCGACCTTGCTGGGTGCGAACTTCCAGCTCAGGCCGTTCTTGTCCTTTATAGAAACCACTTCGAGCATCTTGATGGAGCCGTCCTTGCAGCCAGCCGCAAGCAGGTACTTCGTCGGTTTGCGCCGGCGGTCAAAGCTGATTGGGCCGAAGACGAGCGACATGACGTCGCTGCCCACCGATAACGGCGGATGCTCCAGGAACGCAGCAGTTTCCCAAAGTCGGATCGTGCCATCGTCCTGACCGGCGGCGAAAAAGGCGCCATCGGGGCTGTAAGCGATCGAACCCACGGCGCCGCCGCCAAACTTGAAGTCTTTCAGACGCTTGATTTCGCTAGCGGTCGCCACGGTTTTGAACGGAACCGTGCTGCCCCAATGATTCCGGTTCGCGTAGGAGACCACCTGCCCATCAGGCGTGAATTTGACGGTCCAGACTTCCTCCTTGAACTTGTCGAGTTCTCCTGCAACGACCTGCTTTTCCAAATCCCACATCAGCACGCGGCCGTCTTTGCCTCCCGAGACCAGCAACGGCAAAAAGGGATGAAAGGCGACTCGAGTCACGGCGCCAGTATGGCGTTTCAACGCGAAGGCCGCTTCGGCAGTCACGCGGTCCTTGCTCTCGACAGCGGATTTGCCCTTTTCGTCTGCATTCAGATCTCCCAGCGAGCGGGATTTCCCGGCAGACTGTCCGGGCTTCATCCTTTCCACCGGTTGCCCGGCCGATGCAGAAGAGGCGCCGGCGGCCATCGCCGTCGAGACTCGCACCACGCGAAAACCAAGATCGTAGAAACGCGCGGTCGGCTGGAAGTTGCCCCGAAACGCCGAACGACAGCGGACAACCGGCAAGTCGAGGGCGCCGCCGCGATAGACCTTCGTGGGCCCCGAAGCCGGGCCGGCCGGGTCGCTGGAAGAAAAATCGGTGCGATAGTCAGACGGGAACCAGTCATGGCACCATTCTGCGAGATTGCCGTGCAAATCGTAAAGGCCGAACGGATTGGGCAGCTTTCCGGCAACCGGGTTCGGGTTGGGAACAGCTTCTACCGCGAGACACCATCCAAATTGAGCGAACTTCGCCGGATCGTCGCCGAATGAATACTGCGTCGTCGTGCCGGCACGGCAGGCATACTCCCATTCGGCCTCGGTCGGCAGCCGATAGCCCTCGCCCGATGCTTCGAGCAGCCACCCCTCCTGCTCGCCGCCGCCGTAACAGCGGCTCAGCTTTTCTTCATCGCTGAGCCAGTTGCAAAACGCTACGGCATCGTTCCAGGTGACTTGGCGCACGGCTGTGTCGTTACTGCCATTCCGAGATCGCCTCCACGTGAGTGACTTCTTCTTTGGATCCTGCTCATCCTTCTTTGTCGAATCGCCGCCGCCAAAGCGTTCGGTCTCGGTCACGTAGGCGGTCGCATCGACGAAGCGGCGATACTGAGCGACGGTGATTTCCGTCGCACCGATCAGAAATGGGCGGCTGATTTTCACGCGGTGCGCCGGCGCCTCGGC
>DASZUP010000254.1:0-2703 GCA_035547635.1 Pirellulales bacterium | reverse complement strand
GTGCATTTTCCAGCGAGGGGGCATTGGTTTGGCTTTCCTGGCGGCAGCGGCGCTAGTCGACATCGGCAGTCTCCTTCAGTGACGAGGAAAAGATGGATTCCATCACCGAAGTTAGAGCGCATCTGGCTTGGCGCAGTAGCGCTCAAAGTAGCAGGCATACTCCGTATGCCGCCCGGCGGCGCCGCCGCAAACCATCGCCAGCCGTTTGAGCCCGACCGGCCATCGAGATCATTTCCCGGGTCCGCTCCGCTGGCGATTGCGGCAGCCGGAATAAGCCTCGTCCTTTGGGCGCGTCTTCGGCGTCGGTTAAGGCGAGCCGGCACTGTGAGCCTGCGTCGGGTTTCCTCACGCGGGAGCGTGAGGTGTACTGTACGCTCAGCTTCTCGTCTCGCCCGGCACTTCGCACGAGTGTGTTGCTGGCCGTACAGTAGCCATCACGCTCCGTCGTGATGTAAGCGAACAACAGGAGCGATATCTTCGGTTTCGCTCGGGTTTCCTCACGCGGAGCGTGAGGTGTACTGTACGCTCAGATTCACGTCTCTCCCGGCAGCTCGCTTGAGTGTGCTGCTGGCCGTACAGTAGGCATCACGCTCCCGCGTGATGGAATCGCCTGGCCGCGCGGAGCGCAGGAAGTGCGTCGAACGCGCCATCCGTCGGGGCCTGCCAACCCAAAGGCGGCCATCGATATCTTTCCCCCTTCCAGTTACGGCACAGCGGAGGGCGCCTGCTCCTTTCGGCACATTCCGTATGCCGCCCCGCGGCGCCGCCGCAGGCGCTGCGCCGGCCGTTCGGCGAGCCGGGCGTGCGCACTGAGTGCACCGAAAGCCGATGGCAATTCGGCGCGTTACCGCGGCGCCTTCCTAGGACTCGTTCGGCGGCGCCTGAGAAATCCGCCACAGCACTCGCGAGGCGACGCTGGCCCGGAACAGCAGGTGCAGCGCTTCGAGACGGCTGGCAAGTCCCCGGCCCTCAATGACATGGGCCGTTTCGTAGGCGTAGCGGCAGATGAACGAGTCGCCGCCGCTTTCGTGCAACCGCCCGATGCCGCGCAACGCCTCGTCCTCGGAGCCTGCCAGCCAATCGCCGAATGTCCGCTCGCGGCCTAGCCGGACCACTTCCATCTGGTCGTCGAGTTCGGCGTCGAGCGAGTAATACTTGGCCACGAGCATGGCTCCGTGGCAGTACGTGAAGAGACTGGCCGCCAACTGGGCGCAGTCCCGCTGCAGGCCCGCCGGGAAAGCGCGCTGGATGGCGGCAGGAAATTGCCGGTCCGCTTGCCGCAGCAGGCCGTATTCCTCATCTTTGAGGCTCAGATTGAATTCCACTTGCGAGGTGCTGATTCCTTGCTTTTCGGCCGCCGGGTTGACCGCCAGGGAGGTGAAGGCGCTGACGTTTGCGTCGGCCGCGCGGCGATAGAAATCGGCCAGCTCGGCAATTGCGGTCGACTCGGGAATGGCGGCTCCTTCCAGCCTACCCGCCGCTTTGATGTAATCTTCCGCCAGCTTGAGCATGAACCAACCGCGAACCTGGCAATAGCTCGCATGACGCGCCGCGGCGGCTCGTTCGGACGGCTCCGTGGCGGGCAATTGATCGAGCATGGTTGCGGCCAGTGCGCGGTAGCTGATGCCGGTCAGGAAGGCGTCAATCGCCTCCAGATAAATGCCCAATTGATTGAGATTCTGGGGCGTGAAGTCGCCGAGCGTCTTGGAAGAATCTTCAACGGCCTTCGTTAGCCAGTCGTTATTGCGAATGCGAGCGATCATGGCCCCTTCGCCGCTTTGGCGGTAAACCAGTTCGCAGCGTTCCGCCTCTTGCGTCAGGTAATGTCCGCGGATTCCTTCCAGTGCGTCGTGCAGCGAAGCGCAATACTCGCCCTCTTCCCAGAGGTTCGCCCCGCTCTGATAGAAGTTCTTGGCTGCCTTCGCGAAAGCCTGTCTTTCCGGCGTAGCGAGCATCGTCTCCGGATGTTCCTCCCAGATTTTCCAGACTTTGCGGGCGCGGTCCAGCCAATCGTTCATGATCTCATCGGTCATGTCGTAGATAACCGAATCGGCCCGATCCAGCGTATAGGCGCTTGCGCGGGGCAGTTCGGCGCCGGTCAGTTTTTGATACGCGGCGAAGATGTCAAGCACGGGGACGACTTCCACGCCCAAGCGGTTTCCGAGCGTCACCAGGTCCGGAGTGGCGCCCGTGTTCTGGTCTTTCTGGTAGGGGATGCCGGCGGGAATCAGGACCAGTTTTTTTCCCGCATGAGCGGCGCCGTCGAGCTTATGAGGAATGCCGCCTACGGGCCCGATGATGCCGTCCGGATTGATCGTGCCCGTCATGGTGGCATCCGGCCGGATGCGATCGCCGCGAGCCGCGGCAAGCACGCCCACGGTCATTAACGCCCCTGCGCTGGGACCGTCGATACGGCCTTGGATTTCAAAGGAGACTTCCCCGATCCGCCGATCGAAATCCAGCAACTGGGCCGCAGTCATGATGGCGGTCCAGCCGGCCGATCTCCATTGCGGTCCCGAGCCGCCGACTTCCGATTCAAAAAAGCCGACCCGCACCGAGCCGGGCGCGTTTCTGACGACCGTCAGGGTGAGCGGCTGGCAATGGCCGTGATACGCTCCTTCGCTGTCTTCATAGACGGACAACGGCCAGACCTGGAGAGTGACCCTCTCATCCGCGAACGCAGCGCTTGCGTAAGCCAAAGCA
>DASZUP010000253.1:0-28756 GCA_035547635.1 Pirellulales bacterium | reverse complement strand
TGCTCACGACCGGAACATTATTGACCGGGGTGACGGTCACCGGAATGAAGACGGTCGTTTGCTTGGCAGGCGTAGGCGAATTGCCAAGATCGTTGGCCACGATCTGAATCGTCGCCTGGCCGTTGAAGTACGCGGTGGGCGTGTAGGCGAGCGTCTCGAGCGCCGCGTTCAAGGCGTCAACCGTGCCTTGGAACACCAGGTTGCTGGTGCCGTTGCTCGTATTCAGGATCGTGATCCCCGGCGTCGCCGCATCAATGGCCAGCGTGCCCTGGGCGGTCGAAATGGTCAGTTGCTCGACGCCGCCGTTGGCGTCGACGTCGTAAACCGTGATGGCATTGCCATTGGCCGCCTTGAAGGCCAACGAAGACGGCGCCGATGGAGCGTACGGGCTGCCCGGCGAGTTCTCCGCGAGCGACTGCGCCGTCAGCGGAAGCGTTACGGCCGGCGGATCGTTCTGCACGCTGTCCAACACCAGTTGGAAGGTGGTGAAGCCGTCGGGAGCGTTGGCCTGCAGGAAGTTGCCCGCCAAATCCTTGATGCCCAGCGGCGTGCCGTGCTGATCGGCGGCTTGCGGGTCGAACCACGTGCCGTTGTCAATCGAGATGTCGTAAACGTAACCGTTCTGCCAGACGCCCGAGGCGGCGATCAGGCGAATGATGTGGTTGTTGTTGTCGTAGACGAAAGCGTAGTCGACGCCCGGCGTCAGCAAGACGCCGTTGCGGCGCACGTGCACCCGGTCCTGAGCGACGGTCGAGTTATCGATGCCCGAGCCGACGCCGTCATTCAGTTGGATCTGGAACTCATTGAGCAAGTCGCCGACCGGATGAACGACGTTGACGGACGGATCCTGGTCATGGATGTCGTTGTCGGCCGGATTCAGCAGCGACGCCAGGGGCCCGGAGAAGTCAGCGCGTTCCACGGCGCCGCGGTCCTTGAACACGTTCGATCCCAAGCCCGGCGGCGACGCGACAAACGGATCGTCGACGCGTTGCTGGCCGTTGACGTCCGTGCCGGGCGCCAGAATCGGCGAAGGCGAAATGCCCAGCGGTCCCGTCACCGCGGTCATCACAGGACGGTCGACGAGCGAGTCGAGCGAGCTGTCGATCGCCTGCGAGTACTCCTTGAGATAGAAATTGCCCTGCGCTGGATTGGTAAACAAAGGTTGACTGGGGCTCAGTACAATGCCGTTGCTGCCTGGATTTCCGGTCGGATACGTGGCCGGGTTGCCCAGGTTGGTGTTGTTGACGTTGCCCTGGTACAGGTTGGCGCCCAGCACCGGCGGGCTCGTCAGATTTTGGGACGAAGAATCGATCGAAATTCCGGTCTGCGTGTTGGCCAGAATGTTGTTGACGATCGTCGGACTGGCGTTGTTGGTCACCAGAATGCCCACGCCCGTAGCCTGCGCTCCGCCGTAGATCGTGTTGTTGATGATGCGTCCGAACGGCACCGCGGCCACCGGGGCGCCGGACGGGTCGGCGTCGCCGCTGAACTGGATGCCGGCGTCGCCGAAGGTCGTGACCAGGTTGTTTTCCACAACCACGCCCGGAACCAGGCGGGCGTTATTCAAGACCGGCGTGTTCACCACGCCGCCTTGGTGCGGCAGGCTGTTGTTGCTATCGCCCACCTTGCCTTCGCGCGTCGAGGAGCTGATCAAAATGCCGGTGCTGGCGGTATTCGTGATCTTGTTGCTCACGAGGATCAGCGAGCCCTGCTGCGGGACGACTTGCGCATCGCCAGTGTAGTCGTACTTCACGACGCGGATCGTCTGGTCGTCGGAAATGTCCGGGGTATTCCGGTAGGAAAGCGTTCCCGGATCCACCGTCAAACCTTGAGTCACATTGCTCAGGCCCCAATACGGGTTGAACGACAAGGACGGATCGGGAGCTTGGGCGCCGCGCACGTTGATGGCGCCGACGCTGATGTGAATCTGGTAGTAGCCGGTGCTGCCCGCCGGATTGGGAGACGTGGCGGTCCAGGCCGGCGGCGGCTTGGTCGGATCGTAAAGCGTATTGCCCGCGCCGCTGACGCCGATGTAATACACTCCGTTGGCCGGGGCCGTGAACGTGTAGTACGGATCGGGCGAGACGTAGGCGTTCGCTGGAAAACCGCTGCCCTGCGGCAACGTCGGCAACTGCGTCAAGTTGGTCGCATTGCCGACTTCATTCCCGGCCGCGTCGAAGATGCGCAGGTAGGGAAGCAGCGTGGAAAGGATGCTGCCGGCGTTCAATTGGATGGTCGTGGCGTCGCCGGCCTTCAAAGTGACGGCGAACAAGTTGACGTCGTTCGGATTGCTGATGCCGGAAGTGCCGGCGACGTTGCCGAGCACGCCGTAGCCGTTGAACGCGCGGTTTCCGCTAGCGGCGCCCGAATCGAGCGTGGTGGGGTAGGCCGTGGCGAGCGTATTGGGCGGCGGCGGGCTGGGCGGCGCGTTGGGACCGCTGACCGTAACCTGCGGCAGACCAACCTGCACCCAGGCGGCGCCGAACAGATTGACCCGGTCGCTGGTGTCGGCGATGTTGGCCGCCGGATTGTTCTTCGCCGCATCCGCCGTGGCGGCATAGACCTTCAACAGGCTTTGCTGATTGATCGCGGCGATCATGGCCTGGGCCAATTGCGCCGCGGTTGCGGCGGGGTCGAACGCGACGCGGATATCGCTGGGATTGTTCAAGACGTTATTGTCGTCGAACTCGAAAACGGCCTGGTTGACCCCGTCGCTGATCGCGAACGTCTGTCCGTCAAACGGCGCCGACGCGTAGTCGAGCGTGACGTTGAGTTGCATCAAGTTGTTGACGAACGCGGCAGGATCGTTGTTGTTCGGATCGGTGTTGCCGTTGTTCGTACCATCGACCGGCGTTTGCGGCGTGAGCGTGAACGTCATCGAATTGCCGCCGCCGGCCGTCAGCAGCTTTTGCAATTGGGCCTGCGAGAGGTGAATGGTCGTCGACGTGCCGAACGCGCCTTGCGTGCTCTTGTCGTTCTGGGCGCGATTGAAAAACACATTCTGCGTGATGGACGAGTCGCCGAGGCCGACCAACTGCAAATACTCGAGAATGCCTTCGTAATCGCCGATGCCGCTGATCGTCAGCGTGCCGCCGCCGGTCGGTACGGGCGTATTCTCAAAGGTGAAGGTTCTGGTCGGCGTCGTATAAGACTGCGTCGCCTGCTGGATCGAACCATAAATGCTGCTGTTGCTCGGCGGCAGCAGTTCTTGCGTCAAGGACTGGTTGAAACGCCCTTCCGGCGCGATCAACGTGTAACCCGAAGTCAGCCGATCATTGACGTCGAACTGGTTCGGATTGAGAATGATCGCTCTGTTGTTAGGGTTGATCGTTTGCCCGGTTTCCTGGCCCTGGCGAATCTGCAACTGGTAGGGCCCGGTCAGCGTCTGAGCCGGGGCGCCAAAGTTGGGATTCTGCGGCGTCGTGAAGAACTGCGTGCCCGCCCCGGCGCTACCGGTGACCTGTTCGCCGCGGCTGGCCAGGCCCACGATAATGTCGTCGATGAAGAAACCTTCGTGCTTGAGATCCTGCGCTCGCGTCGGGCTGGTGGGATTGCCGTATTGGTCGCCCGGCATGAACTCACTCGAGTAGGCGGCGGGATTGTCGCTGCTTCCCGAGGTCGCGAAGTCAAACCGCAGCATGACGTTCGACTTGCCGGCGAAATTGCTGAGATCGATGCGGGCTTGCCGCCAGCTCCCCGTGCTATTGTAAAGCTGCTGAATCTGCTGCCGGGGATCAATCACCGGCTGCCCGTTGAGCGTGGTGGCGGGAACCTGGGCCGAAGTCGTGGCAAATTGCGGCAACTCGGCGGACTGCCCGGCGAGATCCGTGTTGGCGTTGTACTGGGTCCGCGTGGCGTCGTTGGTGGCCACCATCTGCCAGGTTTTGCCGCCGTCGGACGACGCAAACACCCTCGCGGCGTCGCGCATATCGTTAAGACCCGGCGTGACGCCCTGCGTGTTATTCTCTCTCGTGTCCAAGTAGTAATTGAAGTACAGCGTCGGCAGATCGGCCGCGCTGTAACCCGACAGGCTGAAGCTGTTCGTTTCCAGGCTGCCGGTGGCGCCGCCAGGGAAATTATAGTTGTATGACGAGGCCGACTGCGGCCCCTTGGTCAGATCCTGCTGGGTCGTATTGTCGAGAATGCCGTACTGGCCGTTGCCGGCGAAGTTCTGGTAGCCGCTGAAATAATCGGGAATCGGCTTGTATTGCTCCATGCCGAAATAGAAGCTCGCGCCGCCCACGGTCTGCGTAGAGTTGTACTGGAGGCCTCCGCCGACCACGGTTTGATCGAAACCGCCAACGCGACTGTTGCTGGAGGTGTTATTGACGCCATGGCCCGCATCCAGCCCGCGGTAGGTTGTCGGGTGCCAGAGATTGAAATCCAAGGGCGACAGGGCGAAACCCTTGACCGTCGAAATGGCCAAGGGAGTGTGATCCGTATAGGCGCCCGTCGGTCCAAACTGGCTGTTCTGGTCGACTCCTGGAACATCGAAGATCGCCAGCGGCGCCCCGGCGGCAACCGGCTGAGCGTTGAAGATATTGCCTGCGGCCAGATCGTTTATCGAGAAGGCGGAAATTACGCTGCCTTGCGGCGTATCGGCAGTAGCCAGCATCACGCCGCGGAGATCGCCCGGAGTTCCATCGCCGTTCCAATCCAGATCCTGCGGTCCGATCGATAAGCTCTGGAAGGAGTAACCTGCGTCGCTGAAAGCCTTCGAGCCAGCCACGTACTGAATGGTGCTTGGCGCCGGGCCGTTCATCACGTAGACGCCGCCGTTGGAACTGACCGCGTAGAGCTTTCCGCTGGCCGGGTCAAAGGACATGCCCGTCACCCACCCGCCAACGCCCGTGTCGCGCACCGTGAATCCGGAGGCGCCCGTGAAATCGTTCGACTGCGTGTTGCTGATCGTCAACCGGCCCGGAGCGTTCGTCGTTTGGAACGTGTAGCTGGCGCTAATCGGAGCGTAGTTGGGCGGCGGGGACGACGGGGCGCCGAGGGCCGCGAAGGCGGTGTTGATTGCGTTGCGCATCTTTGTGCCGATCGCATCCACCGAGTCGCCTGAGGCAAAGCTGATATAAGCGGCGCCTGCGGGGGGAGGAGGCGGGTTCTGATTGGTCGTGAACACGAACGTGATAGTCCGTCCCGCCTGATCGGTGAGTTGGAATGACTCGCCATCGCTGATTTGCGAGCCTGCCACAGGCGTGATCGACACGCCGCCGGGGATGCCCGTGTCCATATATCCGAGCAGCCCGTAAGGCGGCGACGTCGTGTCGCCGTTCGCGGAATTGGCATAAAGCAGGGCGGACTCGCCGTTCGGCGCTCGGACGGAGAAGTAGAGACGATAAACGCCGACGCCCGTACGTTCCCAGGCCATGGCGTCGACCTGCTTCGTCAAGCCCCATTTGGCCGCGGCGCCGTCGCCGCCGAGCAGGGTGATGGCGCCCGTCCCGGGATCGATAGAGTAAAAGTATCCTGAATTACCCGTGGTATCGAAGGCGTCCCGGTAGCCGAACATCATGCCGTCGGTACGAATGCTGATGTCTTCGAACAAGCCGTTCGTCGGCTGGTTCGTGGGCAGGACCGCGACGTTCGTCTCCTGGTTTCCGGTTGCGGGATCGACGGTATAAAGATGGTTGCCCTGGGCGACGTAGCCCACCACGTCATTGAGGTTGAAGGGCGTGACGTGCTGTTGCAAGTCAGCGACGGTCGCAATCGGCAGCAGCGGCCCATCCTGCGGGGCAATCGTGTTGCCGCTATTCGGATTGCCGTTATCGAACAGCGCATTGCCGCTGGTGTAACCGGTGAACCCGATGTGATCCTCGACGATCCGCTGGAAGCCTTCGAGCGGTTCAAGGCGGACCAGCGGGTTGCTGCTGCCGGCATTGAAGGTGGCGTCCATCGCCGTCGGCAAGGTGGCGTCGGAACTGATCGCCACATAGTACGAGTAGCTGTTCGGACCGTTCAGGTCTTGTCCGGGGCCGCTCGGCACGGTTCCGTTCGTGTAGCCGGCCGGAAGCTGGGCCGAGCCGATGTACGGGTCAAGCGTGCCGAAGGAGACGTGGCTGAGATTCGAAGTGTCGTTGCCTTGCGTCGGCCTTGGCTGCTGGTCCGCGGTGTTCGAATCGCGGCTGACGAGAACCAGGTTTCCGTACTGGTCAAACACGGATATCGTCGTATTCGGGCGCGCCAGACCGTCGGCGTATCCAACGTCGAAGATCGTCGAGAACGTCTTGTCGGCGGCGTTGACGCCCGGGATCGCCTGCGTCAGATCGTAGTTCAGCGAGAACTTGTACCAGTCGACCTGCCCGGCGTTCTGCAGGTTGCCGCCCACGCTCAGCGAATTGGTGTCGGTGTTGAGCAGGTTGCCAAGGTTTTGCGCGGTCGAAGGGCCGTTCGCTTGCGCGCTGTAGATGGGGCCGGCGGGAACGTTCGGGTAAGTTGGCACCGAGATGGTGACGCGGTTGCCGCTGGTCGAAACCGACTGGCCGGCCAAGGGCGAATGCGCCGGTTGGCCCAGCACGGTGATGCCATTCTGGGCGTAGCTGAGCGAGCCAAAGCGCACGACGGAGCCGGGCACTTGCGGCTGTTCTTGCAGGCGAACCTGCAACTGGTAAGCGCCGCTGGTCAAGCCGTTGCTGGTGGCCGCTACGGCATGGCCGGCCGCCGGCGAGTTGACATAAGGATTCGAATCCGGCCCTCGGCTATAGATCCGCACGTAGTAAGTGGGATTTGTCTGGCCGGTCGGCACGGCGACGTTCGGCAGCACCACGCGCATGCCCGGATCGCGCGGGTTGATGGAGCCGAAATTGTGCAGGTTCGAAGCCGGATAGACATTGTGCTGGAAAGTATCGCTCTGCATCGGCAGCGCCAGGTTCGTGCCGCCGGCGATCAAGCCGCTCAGCAAGGGCCCGGCGGCCAGCGGGTTGCCGTTCTGGATGGCGTCTTGCTGTTCGTTCGCGGCGTTGTCGCTGCGGGCCAGAACGTTGCCGTTGGCGTCGACGAGTTCGAGCACCGCGTCGAGCGCCATGCTGGTGCTGCCCAGATCGAGCCAGACTTGCGTGCCCGGCTTGGCCGTAAAGCTATAGACGTCGATGTCGTTGGTGGCGTCGGGGCTGATGAACCCGTTGACTTCGTAGCCGAGCCGCTGGTTATCATCGCCGCTTTGCGTATTGGGCGCAAGCGCCCCCAGATTCTCCGCCGTGTTGGGCACGTTATTCGTGCCTTGACCGCCGGTGTACGAGCTTTCCTGTTCGTTGACGACGGCGAAGTTGGCGTCGTTTGCGTATTCGTCGAACTTGACGGTATTCCAGTCGCCGGGCGAAGGCGCCGTCGTGTCGCCGTTAAGCGTCTGGTTGTCCGGCTGATCGCCGGGGGTAAGTCCCGCGCCGACCGTACTGTCATGTAACGACGTGAGTACGACGGGATGGCCCGCGGAGCCGATGATTTGCAGCGTGCCGCCAATTCGGTTGGTGTTGTCCAGCGGAGTGCCGGTGGCCGTGAAGCCGGCGGTGGCGCCGAGCAGCTTGACCACCAGGCTTTGCGTGGAGCTGCTTTGCAGCCGCAGACCGCCATTGGCCGCGTAGTTGGTTACGGCGATTTCGCTTTGCACGACGTGGACGATGTCGGTGTCGTCCCAGATTGAAGCGGTGTCGAGCGTACCGCCGCGGACCAGCATGCCGTTGAGCGTATTGTTGCCCAGCTTGTTCAGGCGAACCAGCGGACCATAGTTGTCGTCGAACTGGGTAAACCGGTCGATCACGCCCGTGCTGCGTCCGTAATCGGGAACGATATTGTCGGTCAGCGAGTTGGCGTTGATGCTGATCGCCGCGCCGGCATTGTCCTGCAGGACGTTGTTGACCAACACCGGCTGCGCGCCGATCACGTAGATGACCGCCGCGTCGTTAGGACCGCGTCCGTTGCGGGTTCCCGACGCCAGGCCCGAGGCGTTGTCGAGCAGCGACGTATTCGTAATTCGCACTTGCGCCTGGTGAATTTCGACGGCGTTGAAGCTGTCGAAGCCGCCTTCAATGGGAATCGAGCCGCCGCCATAGGTGATCAAGGCGTGGTCGATGCTGCCCTTGGAGGTCGGGGCGAAATAAACCCCGCCCCAGTCGCCCGCCGCCGGATCGCGAGGCGGCGTCGGATTCTGATCGTCGCCGTTGGTGTAGAACGTGCCGCCGGCGCCGAACGTGTCGTCGAAGATCGAGGTAAAGATCACGCGATGATTCTGGTCGGCTTCCGCCACCAGATTGGCGCCCATGCCGACTTCGATCCGCGAGCCGAGCATCTTGACCACGACGCCCGGATCGACCTGCAGCCGAGCGCTTTCGCGGCCCGTCGTTCCCAGCGGGCCGCCGGGCTCGCCCGTCAATTCCAGGTTCGAAGTGATGACGTACGGAATGTCGGTGTCGTGGAACCGCGCGGAGACGTCCAGCGTATCGATCGACTGCCCCAGACTGGTCCGAATATTGACGAACAGGCCGTTGATCGTGTTTTCGAGAATCTTCTGCTTGATCGACAGCGGTGAATTGCTCGTGATGATGGCGGCATTCGCGGCATTGGACGACAGAATCACCTGACCGGCGCCGGGCTGTCCGATGGTCGCCGTGACATTGAAACCGGCCACATACTGCGGGCTGGCCGGGTTGCTGGCGGCGTTGATCGCCGCTGCAATCGCCGCCGCCATGGCGTCGGCGGCGCCTGCCCCGGTCAGTTGACTGGAGGTGAACGACACGGCATGGAACCCGGCCGAAGTCGTGTTGTTGTTATCGAACTCGAAACCCAGGTTGTTGATGACGAATTGTTGACCGTCCTGGATCTGAGCGGGGGAACCGACGGTGATCACCTTCGACTGAGGCAGCGCCAGCAGGTTGCCGTGGACGTCGGGGCCCAGACGCTCGTAGTCCGCCGTATAAATGTCGTTTTTCAGGCCCAGCGGCAGGGCGTCCAAACCGAAGGTGAAGGTGTTCTGCAGTTGGTAGGCGATCGGTTCGACCGCTGGCTGCGCCACGAGCGGGCTGGGCACGAGCGAATCGGCGTTCTGGAAGGTGACCGTTCCCGGGCCTGTCAGATTCGAATTTGCCGAAACGCCCAGGTTCGAACCGCTGACGGCGGCGCCAATGGCCGAGGCAATTTGCGAGGCGGTGTAGGTCGGCACGAATGGCACTCGGATCGCCCCGGACGCGACTCCCGGCTGACCGGATACGGTCAGCGCCCCTGGAGTCGGCGGCGAGACGTTCGGATTGACGTACGTGGCGGGGAAAGTCACCGAGTTGCCGGAGGGACTGGCGGCCACTCCTTCGATATTGATCTGGCCGATATACTGGTTGCCGAATTGCCCTAACCACGTGGCATGAATGCCAAACAGCCCCTGAGCGTTGATTGCCGCCACAACGGCCTGCGCGAGTTGATCCGGAGATTCCCCGCTGGTGTACGGAATGTTGACGTGGCCCGGCTGAGCGGCCCCGTTGAAATCAAAGATAATGTCCTGCGTGCCGTCGTAGATTTCGAAGCTATTGACGCCCGAAGGAGAGAGTACCGGGTTGAACGGATTGACCAGATGGAGCACGTAGCCCGTCGTGAAACCCGTGAAGCCAGGTTGCCCGCTGAGCGAGAGCGCCGGAATGGTCGAGGTCGGCGGCAGTCCGGCATTGGCCGTGACGGTTGTGGCCGAGAACGTCACCGAGTTGCCCAAGGGACTGGCGGCCACGCCCTGGATATTGACCTGGCCGGCATACTGACTGCCGAACTGGCCGAGCCAGGTCGCATACACGCCGAAGAAGCCCTGCGAGTTGATCGCGTTGACCATGGCCTGCGCGACGCTGTCCGCAGTGTCCGTTCCGGCGACGAACGGGATATTCACGTGCCCCGCTTGGGGAGCCCCGTTGAAGTCGAAAATAACGGTCTTCGTGCCGTCGCTGATCAGGAAGCTGCGGATGCCGGTAGCGGCGCTCAGGTTCGGCACGGTCAGCACGTCTCCGGACTGGGAACCGGTGAAGCCCGGCTGGCCGGTCATGTAAATCGTGCTGTTCGAGTAAGTGACGGCGGTGTCGACCTGCGTCGCCGCTGCGGCGCCGGGGACGGTGCTGGCCGGTACGCCGCCGATGTTTACCTGCCCTTGGTACGCCCCGCCCAAGGAGCCGAGCCACGTGGCCGTGACGCCCGAGAGCCCCGCGTTGTTGATCGCCGTCACAATGTCTTGAGCCAACTGATCGCGCGACTCGCCGGCCGTATAGGGAATATTGACGTGATGCGCCCGCTGCGGAGTGGGACCGTTGAAATCGAAGTAGATCGTGTTCGTGCCGTCGCTGATGCTGAAGCTCTGAATTCCGGCGATCGTCAGATTTTGAGGGACGGTCAGCGTATAGCCGCTGTCGAATTGGAATGTCTTGCCGTTCACCGTGAACGAGTCGCCCTCCGAATACTGACTGCCCGGCAGCACGTTGATTGACAACGGCGTGAGCAGGCTCATGGTGAGCGGGGCGGAGTTCGGCGACGTCAGGTTCACGTCGGAACTGTTCATCAAGTCGACGCGCGCGGTGGCGCCCGCTTGAACCGCCTCGCCATAGACCAGAGCGCCCGTGCCGCCGTCGATTTGGGCCGCGTTGATGGCCGCGGCAATTTCACGCGCCAGATTCAGTGACAGATCGCCAGTCGAGTAGTGCACCGGAACCATGTCGGGCGTCAGCAGCATCCGATTGGAAGCGGCCAGCAAGGTCAGGCCGCTGCCGGTCATGTTGAAGCTTGTGCCGCCGTCGCTCCCGATGCTGACGACGCCTTTGCCGCTGTAGGCTGCGCGGATCACCGGCGAAATGCCGGCAAACGCGGAGTTGATCGCCTGGACGATCTCCAGCGAGAGCGTGTCCATCGAGTCGACCAGCGGCGCCGCGGCGGTCGGGTTGTTGTTGTAGTTGATCGGTACGTTCGTATCGCCGGACGCCAAAGTTCGCCCGTTGACTGCAAATTCGAACGTGACGCTCTGCGCTCCTTCGGTGATGGTGAACGTTGCGCCGTCTACGATTCCCGCGCCGCCATTGGCGGGAATCTGGAAAGCGTCGCCCGAAAAGAACTGAAATACAGTTCCCTTGATGGCGAACGTCTGACCGGCCAGGCCGCTCTGGGTTCCGTTGAAAGGCACGTTCAAGGCGATCGGCGAGTCGACGGCGGTGACGTTGGTAATGGTCACCACGTTGCCGGTTACGGCCGCCTGCACGTTCGGGTGCGCGAGGCCGGCGCCATTGATCGCCTCGGCAATTTCCAGCGCCACCTGAACGTCGCTGTCGGTCGTCTGGCCGGACTGGAACGTCGCGCCGCGATAAAACACGCCGACGTCGCCAGGCAGTACTTTGTATTGGCCGTTGCCGGCGTTGTTGTTCGGGTTGTTGATGTTGACGAACTCGAACGTTACCCCGTGGATCTCAAACGTCTGGCCGTCGACGATCGAGCCGCCGGCGACCGCCGTGATCCTCACGTTGCGCTCGAACTGCGTGTCTTCGAAGCTGTTCGGCGTCGCCGAAATCGGCGCCTGCGCGCTGTCGATGATGATGTTGTTGCTGATCGTCGGTCGCGCGGTCTGCAGGTCGATCGTGTTGAACGTGCTCTGCACGCCGTTGACCGTCACCTGGCCGCCGCCGTACCGCATGTACGACTCGTTGACGTAGTTCAAGAACACGCCCAACGGCTCAAGGTCCGAGTCGTTGCGGAAAACCAGACCGCCCCAATCGCCGCGGCTGGGCGCCGTGTCGGGGAACTCCGTCTGCCCGCCTACCGTGTCGTCGGAAAAGGACGTGAAAATCACCTGGTTGCCGGGAATGCCCAACACCTGCAGGGCGCCTTGGCTGCGGTCAATGCCTTGCGCCGAACTGCCAACGTCGATGACAGAGTGGCTCATCTTGAATTCGGCGCCCGGATCGACCATGACCGTCACGCCGCGAGGCACGTTGAACGTCGAGCCGTCAACCAACGGGGCGAACTGGTTGGCGGCGTTGTTCAAGCCGATCTGATAGGCGATGTCGCGGTATTTGGTCGACATCGGTGTCGACGGCGTCGACTGCACGGTGATCGTAATCGCCTGGCTGCCGGTCAGCGTCGCGTAGTAATCGGTCAGGTCGTTCGTGATCGTGACCGCCACGTTGCCGGCATTCGCGCCCGCCAGCGGAGAAGCGGCGATGGCGTTTTTGATCGCGTTGGCGACATTTTGTGCGCTGTAGGTCCCCGGCAGCAGAACCGCGTAGTGGCCGTTCGGCAGTTGCTGCCCGCTTGTGCCGCTGGTCCTGAATTCGAAAATCGCCGTCACCGTGCCGGCTTGGACGGTAAACGTCTGCCCCGCGACGATCGGCGCCGCGCTGATCGGAACGACGACGTTAGTGCCGCCGCTGACATTGGGCGCCGTCGACAGCGGGGTGGCGGGCGGGGGCTGGATGCTGAGCGTAATGCGCAGTTTGCCCGTCAGGTTGACAAACTCGTTCGTGGCGTCGCTCGAAAGCGCCACGCTGATGTCGCCGCTGGCGTCTCCGGCCGGCGAAGTGCTGGGGAATACGGCCTGGACGGACGCTTGAATCGCGGCCGCAGCGGCCTGCGGCGTGTAACTGGTCGGCAGTATGACGGCGTAATTGCCGTCGGGCAGTTGCTGACCGTTGCTGACGGTCGAACTATTGCTGAACTCGAAGGTGCGGCTGACCGTCCCGGCGCTGATCTGGAACGTCTGCCCGACGGCGAAGGGATCGGCGTTGAGCGGCAGCACGAAACTGGCGCCCTGGTTGCCTTCAATGCGCAGGTTCGTTCCGGGAGTCAGCAGGCCCGAGTTCAGCGCGGCTTGGATCGTCGTGAACGGATTCGTGATCGAGCCAAGCGGGCCGGTAGGATTGGCGGGCGGCGTCTTGTCTACGAAGATCGTGCTGGTAGCGTTGGTGACGTTGAACCAGAAGTTGTAGGCGCCGCCCGGCGTGCCGTCGGCGTCGCCGTCGAGAGGCTGTGCCGTATCCTCGGCCAGAGCGTTCAAGCCCGTACCGGCCGGCGCAACGTAGCTGACCAGGCTGGCCTTGCCCGGATTGGTGGGCGTGGACGGCGTGGCCTGGAAGTTCAGGCGCAGCTCGTACATCCCGTTGGTCGTGCCGCCCCAACCGCTGTCGGCGATGTTCGGGTCAAAGTTCGTATTACCGGTGCTGGTGACGGCGACGTAGTAGACGCCCGGGGTCAGGTTCAAGTCGATCAGCGAATCGGAGCCGAAGTAGTCGTCATTGCGCGAGACGATGTTTCGCTGGATGGACGACGTCAAGTTCGGCGTCCCGGTCAGGTTGACCGTAAGCGGGCCTTGCAGTTGGACCTGGTTCAACTCGGCGGTGGCAATCACGTTCAAGCCCGACGGATTGCTCGCAGATACGGCGGCGCCAGTAATGGCATTGGCAATGGCGATGGCCAGATCGTGCTGCGAATTGCCCGGAGCGAACCGCACCATGATGTGTCCCGGGGCCACCGAGATGGAGCCGGTCATGGTGATGCCGCTGGTCAACGGCGTCAGGCCCGTATTGGCGTCGCCGCCGATATTGATCACGCCGCCGCCGCTGTAGGTGGCATTGATCGTCTGCACGCCCTGGGCGTTGATTCCCAGACCGGCGTTCTTCACAGCGCCGTTGATCGCCTGCACCACGTTTGTGGCGATGGTGCTGACGTTGTCGGTGGAGTTGAAGCGGATGATCGTGTTCGTATCGCCAGCGGGAACCTGGTAACCGTTGAGCTCAAACTCGAACGTGACGGAGCGCGTTCCGTCGGTGAGGGTGAACAGCGAGCCGGCGGAGACGCCGCCGCCTGGCAGCGAGAGAGACAGGCCGCTGTTGAATTCGAACGTTGCGGTGGTCGAACCGCCGCCGCCCGGGTTCGTGGTGGTGATCGCAAACGTCTGTCCGTCCTGAACGCCCTGGCCGCCGTTGGACGGCAGTCCGAGCAGGGTCAGTTCGTTGTACAGCGTGAGGACGGTATTCAACCCGCTGGTCGGCGTGAGCCGTTGCGCAACGGTCTCCGCGTTCAACGTTCCCTCTTGGGTCAACGTGAACTTGTAGAGATCGATGTCCTTGCTGTCGGTGCGGTAAAGATACTGCAGCGAGGCGATATCGCCGTTGCCGGGCAGGACGGGCTCGACCGGGCCAATCTGGCCGGAGGGAGCGGTCGATTGGTTGGGATCTTCTCCGCCGCCGGGAATGCCCGTGTAGCCCATAGCGTTGGGCGCCGGCAAATCGTACGCGTTGCCCAGTCCGAGCGCGTGTCCGATTTCGTGCATGGCCACGGCAAAGAAGGCGCCGCCGTATTCGCTGGAGCCCCAGTTGACATTGCCGTTGACGATCGCCACAAAGGGCGCCAGCGTCGTGGGTCCGTAAATGCCGTTGACGGACGTCGCCGGAATCGAAGGCGCCACCGCATTGACGTCTCCCACGGCAACGGTGATGCCGTCGTGCGCCGTTTCCACGAAACTCACGCCGCTGTACGTGGAGAACAGGCCGAAGATCTCCCGGACGCGCTGCTTCTGCACGTCGGTGATCTGGTTGTGTTCCGGCGTGCCTGTGATGCTGGTTCCGTAAAGATCCTGGAAGTTGTACGGAATCGTGGTCACGCCGCCCGACGACGTGTAACGGCCGTCGATCAGATGGTTTTGAATGCCCTGGGACGTGATCCACGCAGCCAGCCCCGCTACGGTCGTCGGGTCGGGGATGTTGGAGGAGCCAATCGCGGCGTCGCCGCCGGGGAATACCAGCCCCGTGTTGATGGGCAGCGGCGAAATCGACGAATCGAGAATCTCGGTCTGGCCGTTGCCGAGCGTTCCCGTCTGCATTGAAGTGCCGAACGTGTCGCCAGGCCCCGTTCCGTTGGGCGTCGAAGGGTTGTCAGGCTCGGCGGGCACGGCCACGACCACCGGCGCCTGCTGCGGCTGAGAGTTGTCGCCAAAGCGCAAACGGAAGGCGCCGGTTCCGCTACCCAGCGAGTCGAGCGCAATCGGGTTTGCGGAAGAACCGAAAATCAATTGCGCTTCGTTGTTGATGTAGTTGTAATTCACCTGTCCCGGCACGTGCACGCCGTCCGGGAACGTGGTCGGCGCGCTGACGTTCGGATCGATGATGTAGATCTTGTCGTCGGCGGTCGTCGCGGTGTTCTTGGTGGCGATGAGCTGGAACAAGCTGGGATCGAGCTGACCGGGGTGCCCGGCCCATTCTTGCAGCCGCTCGTTGAAATACACGTCGATCTCGTTCGTCGCTTGCGTGCGCACGCCGGTCGATGGATTGGGCAGACTGACCGGCTGCGGCACCACGCCCAGAACTTGCGGTCCCAGGTTCAAGCGGAACTTCTGGCTTTGGTTGACGCCGTTGTTGAATCGCTCGTCGGCGGCGTTGGTCAGCGCATTGGGACCGGCGCCGACGATCGTCACCTGGTACAAGTCGTCGGGCAGCGTGGTGCTGAACCGCATGACCACCGTGTTCGGTTCCGTGCCGATGCCGACGTAACCCGGCGTGATCTGCACGTCATTCGCGTTGCCGAATGTTCCGTCGCCGCCGCTGCGCACCAGCTCAATGCCGGCCAGCGTGCTGGAGTTGATGGTTTGATTCTGATCGAAGCGGAAGGTCAGTTCGCGGGGAGCGACATTGAGCGTGTCGCCCGGCAGGAGCAATCCCCCATCGTCGGGAATGATCGAGATTAACTGCGGGCCAGTCAGCATCAAGCGCGGTTCGAATTGCTCCAGCAAGAGCTGTTCCCGGCGAGCGGCGCCGTGAGACCCGCTGACGCGATTGCGGCGTTTTCGCCGTCGCGTGCGGTCTTGCTCGGACTGGTGGAAAGGGTGCCAGGAGCGCCACATTCCCATTGATCAATCTCCTCAGACGAAGCGTCGGTTGTTTCCAGCAAGAGCGGCCCCAAGAGCGGGGCGCTTGCGTTATGACGAACGGTTAAGTTCTACCGATTGTGTTCAGCGGTAACATTTAAGGCAACAAAAAAGCACGTGGAACTGCCGCGTTTTCGCCGCACTTTCGGGCGGCGGGAACGCGACCGTCTCAGGCGGCGCCGGAATCAGTTCAACAGCGGCGCCGGAACCTCTCCAAGGAGCGGTGCGGGACTCAACCAGCGGGCCGCCCCCTTAGCGCTCACGGCACCACGGGCCGGCTGACCAGAATCTGGGCCTGGACCGCCGCCTGGCTGGCGCCCAAGCGGAACGACTGCAAGGCGCTGTTGACTTCGGCCGCAGACGCTGCGCGTCCCAGGTACGACTGATACCAACCGTTGATCAGCGAAGCGCGGAATTCGTCGCTATTGGCGAATCCCAGGACCACGTCGGCCCGGGCTTGCGAAGCGCCGCGGTTGGAAGCGGCCATCACGGCGATCCAGTAATCGACTTCGGGCTGCGAAGGCGGCGTGGTGCGGTGCAACACGTCGCGATAGAGGGCCCGAACGTAAGAGTCTGACGTTCCGCCGTTGGTCTGGTAGTATTCATCCGAGCCGATGATGGCGGACATCACTTGCTGGGGAGAAACTCCCCGTTGCATGACGCTCACCCAGTAGTTCAAACCGCCCGGATCGATGCCGCGGTGCAAGTAGGTCTGGTAGTAGCCCGAAACGACCTGCGCCAGGTGTTCGCTCGAGTTAAGGATCACCTCGGCGATCTGCGTGTTGCTGACGCCCGCGGCGTGTACGCTGACCCAGTACGAGATGTCATTGTTGCTGGCGCTGCGGCCGAGCACGCTCTGGTACGTTCCGCCGATGAAGCCGACTTCACCCGCGTTATGAGAGACCACGAAATTGTAGTAGTCGCCATTACTGGCGGCGATGATTTGCGCGACCTGCTCCATACGCAGCCCCGAAGCCAGATCCGCGCGAATGGCCAGAACGTCCGAGGGGCTCGGCCCCCCGCTCGGAACCAGGTTCTGGTACATCTTGCTGATTTCGGCGTTTGTGCCATCGGAACTATTGAGCAGTTGCAGCGCCAATTGATAGCGCATCGCGCCCGTATCGTTCCCCTCGAGCGGAGCCAGGTAAGCGTTGATCTCCGCCGGAGTCGGATCCCGTCCAATCACGGTTTGAAACAGGCTGCGCACCCAGGAGCCGCTGAGCAACAGGCTTTGACGCAGCTCATTGGATGCCAGCAACTGGGCCTGCATCTGCTGCACGGTCAGGCCTTGCGCCGCCTGGCCGACCCAGTAGTTGATTTCGCCAAGGCTGACTACGCCCGAACTTCCCAGCGAGCCCTTGCGGTCGGTCAGCAGATCGTTGTAGGCGCGCCCCGTGAAGGCCGCGAACGTGGCGAATTGCGACCGCATGTTGCGGCTTCCGTTAAACTCGAGCAAGGCGGCCTGGTTCGCCGGAAACTGTCCGGAGCTGACGCCAAACGCATTCTCGAGAGCGACCAGCGCCGGCGTGGCCATGTACAGCGAACTCGTCGGGTTCTGCGGGTCGACGGTCGGAATCTGGACTTGCGAAGTACCCGCCGTATTGGACGCTTTGTAATTGTCGATGTCGCCCGGATCGCCGAAGGTAATCGACGGTCGAGCCCCGGTTACGACTACGTCGTTGCCTTTGCCCGCCGTAATGCTCGACAGATCGCCGTTGGTCCCGGGGATGGGCTGCGTCTGCAAATAAGGATCGTAGATGTTGCCGTTTTCGTCCTGGTGCGCGAACAAATAGCTCGTCGTATTCACAAGCGCGGCGCTGGCGTTCAGAACATTCATGCCCCCGGCGCCCAACAAAACGTCGCCGGCGGCGCCGCCGACCAGCGTGTCGTTGCCGCTGCCGCCCACCAGCATGCCGGGCACCGCGGGGATGCCGGTCGTCGGGTTCCCCTTCGAGTTGTTCGTCAAGCTGTCATTGCCGCCGTTGCCATAAATCACCACGCCCTGGATCTGCGACATCTGGATGGGAGCGTTGCCGTTGCCGGTGGTCGGCACGTCGCCCACGACGATCGTGTCGGCCCCGGTCGAGTTCTGGGCGGGAGCGTTGCCGAAGACTCGCAGTAGGTTCTGGCCAACCGAGACGGGTGGAGAATTCAAAGGATAATTCGGGCCGGCGCCGCCGTAGAACGCCACGACCGACGGGAGCGTCGGACTGACGGCGTTCAGCAACGTGGGCGGTACTTGCAAGGTAAACGTGTTGTCGCCGCCCATGCCGGCGACGTTCAACGTTTTGAGCGTCCCGGCGGCAAAGTTGACGTCCGCCCCGGCATGCGTGAACGAGCCGCCGTAGGCAATCCGGTCGCCGCTGTTCGCGTCGAGCGCCACCGACTGATAGCCCTGTCCATCCGGAATTCCATTGACGTAGAACGCGTCATTGCCGGTGGAACCGTTGACGTTGAGCACCGCCGCGGCGGTTGTTCCGGTCAACCCGTTGGCGTAGATCGGCGCGTTCAAGGGCTGAGTAAGGTTGACGTTGATCTGGTCCATGCCAAAGACGTACGTGGGCGTCGACGTGCCGTTGATGGTGACGGTGGTCGGCGTCGTGGCATTGTTGCTCGGCGCGGAAACGGTCAGCTTGGAAAAATTCGAGTAGCTGATCTGGCCGACGCTCCCCGGCTGCGGGGCTTGAATTCCGGTCGGCGGCGTGATCGGACCCTGAATCGTGTTGGCCGTAACCGTCCAGTCGTCGGCCTTCGCGCCGGTCACGGTCAGCGTATCGCTGCCCGAGGCGCCGTCCAATCCGTCAAGATTCAAGTTGCCCGTGACGTGAGCGTAGTTGACAAGCAGCGTGTTGGGAACTCCGGAGATCGCCGGCGGCTGAGTCAGCGTGAGCAAGCCGGCTTGCCCTTGGTACTGTCCCTGCAAACCGAAGTTTTCCGTGGCCGTGGTAATGGAGAAATTGTCGGCGATGCCGTTTTGCCCCAAAACCGTCAAGCTGCTGTTCTGCTGAGGACCAACGCCGCCGTTCAGGACGGCCGTTCCGCCGTCGTACTGAAACGTGGGCGTGGTCGTCGAGGGAGAGAAGCCCGTCGCCTGAAAGAAAGCCCCGTCGCGATTGTCGATAATGAAGTTGGAATTGACCAGCGAGCCGGCGTTGATCGTGATTGGCCCGGCCAACGAGCCTAACGTCGCTCCTGTATCTTGGAATGCGCCGGAGCCATTCGGATCGATCAGAATGTGGTTGTTGACCTGATCGACCTTCAGATAACCGGTGTAGCCTTGAGTGCCGGGCGTGCCGACATCGGAAATGGTCAGCAGTCCGTTGGCTACGGTGCCCGACCAGCCCTGCACGGTAGCGCTGAGCAGTTGTCGGTCCTCCAACGATTCGAGGGCGCAATTCCGGCCCAGCCGGCGTTTCTCGACGCGATCTTTGCGGCGTCCCCTATGTCGCGATGTGCCGGGACCAGGCAAGCTCGAAGAGTTGTTGCGGAATTGGGGCATATTTCGCCAATGACCTCGTTTCGGAACCTTGGCCGTGATGACCGGCCCTCAGATGAGAACACCACCTCTGTTCGCGCGGCAGACAACCTCGTTAACGACGGACGAGAGCGCACGGCGCTCGCCCGCCGCTGCTACGAGCGACGGCCCATTGCCTCTTCTACGATCCCGCCGGAGGCAAGAGTCGCCTTCATGGCGCCGGGATAGACCGGCATCAACAAGCCCGGGGGAAACGCTGAAATACCCTTTGTTGCGTTTTGTAGACGAGTTAATTTTCCATTCAAATCGGCGTCTACAGCCAAGTCAAGAAAAAAGCGCATTGCCCCCGGTCGCGACCGGGATTCGCGATTTCGTCCCCGTTTCGCTCGGTACGCCGCGGCAGCCTTCCGCCGCCGCGGGAGCGTGCTCCTTGACCTCCCCTGGTGCATCAGCGACATTAAATCCGTTTTGACCGCGAGGGCAAGGAAGGGCTCGTTGCGGCGCGAGCGGCATGGCACACACTCACTGGACGGGAACATGAACCGGCAGCACATTAGCATCCTGGCGTCTGTGATTCTTGCACTGGGCGGATTGACGTCGCTTTCCCTGCGCGAGGCCTCGGCAGAAAACTGGCCTCAGTGGCGCGGGCCTCAGAATGACGGCATCAGCCCTGAAACGGGTTTGCCCGTCCAATGGAGCAAGACGGAGAACGTCGCCTGGCGATTGCCGCTGCCCGGTCCGGCGGGCGCCACTCCGGTGGTCTGGGGGGACCAAATCTTTCTGACTTCTTCTAAATCTGGCGGCGATCTGCTCTTAATCAGCGTGAGCACCGCGGGCAAGAAGCTGTGGGAGGTGCAGGTCTCCGGCGGCGATCGCACGGTCCGCGGAGACGAGGGTAATTCCGCCTCGCCGTCGCCGGTCACCGACGGAAAGCACGTCTGGGCGTTCATGGCCAACGGCGTGCTCGGCTGCTACGACTTCCACGGCCGCGAAGTCTGGAAGTTCAATCTGCAAGACCGCTACGGTCCGTTCGCCATCCAGTTCGGCATGACTTCCTCGCCGCTGCTTGACGGCGACCGGCTGTATATGCAGTTGCTGCACAGCAAGGCCGCCCTGGTGCTGGCGCTCGATAAGAACACGGGCGAGGAGGTTTGGGCTCAAAACCGGCCGAGCGACGCCCGGGCCGAATGCGAACACTCGTATGCTTCGCCCGTGCTGTACCGCGACGGCAAGCAGGCCTTCTTGCTGACGCACGGCGCCGACTACGTCGTGGCCCACCGCCTGGAAGACGGCAAAGAGATCTGGCGCTGCGGCGGACTTAACCCCCGCGGGAATTACAACCCGACTCTGCGGTTTGTCGCTTCTCCCGTGACGGCGCCCGGCTTGATTGTCGTGCCGTCGGCCAAAAACGGGCCGGTTCTCGGTCTCAGCCCCGATGCCCGCGGAGACATTTCCGAGACGGAGAAGTCCCACCTCTGGACCCGCGCCGATAATACTCCCGACGTCCCTTCGCCGCTGGTTCACGACGGCCTGGTCTACCTCTGCCGCGAAAATGGCGTGCTGATTTGCATGGACGCCGAGACGGGCCGCGAAAAGTACCAAAAACGCGCCTTCTCGGATCGCTATCGGGCCTCGCCGGTTTACGGCGACGGCAAGATTTACATTACGGCTCGCGGCGGCGTGGTGACCGTGGTCAAGGCCGGCCCGAAATTCGAAATTCTCGCCCAGAATGACCTGGGAGAGCCCATTTCGGCCTCGCCCGCCATTTCGAACGGGCGGCTCTATTTCCGCACGTTCGACGCCTTGTACGCTATCGGAGAAGCCGCCAAGTAGTCGTCGGCGTTCGCGGCCCTGTTCGCCGGCTGTCGACTCCGCATGTGACATTACTGAAATCCGCCGGGACGATGCAGATGCTATCCATTTCCGCTCGCTTAACGCCGGCCATTGCGTTTGCTTTTGCCTGCGCAACGGCCCTCGGCGCCGAGTTTCATTTCCGCACCCAGCAGATCTACGATCAGCTCGGCGTTGGCTACGCCGTGACGGTCGTCGATATGAACCAGGACCAGAAGCCCGATATCGTGGTCGTCGACACGAAGCGGGTGATCTGGTTCGAAAATCCGGACTGGCGGCTGCATACGATCATCAAGGATCAGACGAAGCCCGACAACGTCTGCATCGCGCCGTACGACATCGACCGCGACGGCAAGATCGATTTCGCTTTGGGCGCCGACTGGCGGCCGATCGACACCCGCACCGGCGGAACAATTCAATGGCTCTCTCGCGGCGCGTCGCCCGACGCGCTCTGGCAGGTGAACCCCATCGGCGAAGAGCCTACCGTGCACCGCATGCGGTGGGCTGATCTGGATGGAGACGGTCGCAAGGAACTGCTGGTCGGGCCGATGATGGGGCGAAATTCCACGAAGCCGTTGTGGATGGAAACCCCGCTCCGCCTGCTGGCGTATGAAGTTCCGGCCGACCCGGTACATGACGCCTGGAAACCGCAAGTCATCAGCGAAGAGCTGCACGTAGCGCACAACTTCTGGCCGACCGACCTGGACAAGGATGGCCGCACCGACATCCTGATCGCGAGTTTCGAAGGGGTCAGCCTGCTCAAGCGCAGCGAAGATGGGAAATGGTCGCGCACGCTGCTCGGTAAAGGCAACCAGGACCGTCCCGAAGCCCGCGGCGCTAGCGAGATCAAGCACGGAACGCTGGCGGGCGGAGCCGATTACATCGCCACGATCGAGCCCTGGCACGGCTACCAGGTGGTCGTCTACACGCGTCCAACGGATCCGGGGCAGACGCTCTGGCAGCGGCAGGTGCTCGACGAGGAACTGAAGTGGGGACACGGCGTCTGGTGCGCCAACCTGGATGACGACGAAGACCAGGAACTGGTAATCGGCGTGCGGGACGATCGCGATTCACAGCAGCGCTGCGGCTTGCGGATCTTTGATCCCCAGGATTCCCACGGGAAAAAGTGGCGACGGCAAATCGTCGATGCCGGCGGCGTGAACATCGAGGATCTCACGACGGCGGATCTCAACGGCGACGGCCGGCAAGACGTCATCGCCGTCGGACGCCAATCGCACAACGTGCGCATCTACTGGAACGAAACCGAATAGGATTGCCAGGCGGCGGCCATGACCCGGGAGAAAACAATTCGGTGCCGCGGCGTACGAGGCGCCACCACGGTCGAACACAACACGCGCGAGGAGATGCTGAAGGCCACGCGGCAGTTGTTAGCGCTGATCATCCGTCAGAACGGCATCGACCCCGACGACGTCGCCAGCGCCATCTTCACCACCACATCGGACTTGAACGCCGAGTTCCCGGCCTTAGCGGCCCGGCAATTGGGCTGGCTCGACGTGCCTCTGTTATGCACGCACGAGATCAGCGTGCCCGGGTCGCTGCCGCGCTGCATTCGCATTCTCTTGCACTGGAACACGGACAAGCCGCAGCACGAGATCGCCCACGTCTATGTCCGCGGCGCAACGTGCCTGCGTCCCGACCTTTCTCATTTACCCCCCGTCGATTGGGACGAGTTGGAAGGCTGGATCACCGAAGAGCTGGCCGCTCAAGGCAAATGCGGCCCGACGGCCGGAACGGACCGCCCTGCGAACGGCTGAGGTTGCGGCCCGGGCTGTCGCAATCGCGAGCCGCAGACATTCTCCTTGAACGGACGGTAGTGCCACTCGAGCCGGGCCACGCACCTCGGGTCGGACGGCGCCAACCGCAGATCAGCGCTCGTCCATCATCGCCGCCAGTAAGCTGGCGCTGAGCGCCAGACGGTACGGATGCCCGGGAAGTTCGGCAAAGTCCCATTGCTGGTAGAAGGCTTTGGCGGCATTGTCGATGCAATCGATGATCACGGCGACGAAAGCGAAGGTGCGGCCCGCGTCGTAGCAATCGCGAAGCGCCTGGGCCAGCAGCAGCTTGCCTAGCCCCTGATTTTGATGCGCTCGGTCCACGCCCAGCCACGCCAGAACCGCGACCGGAAGAGTTCGACGAGGCAACTTTCGAGCCAGCTCCGGAGGGAGGTCGCCAAAGTCGACCTGACCTGTCGCCAGCGTATAGAAGCCTGCGATCATGCCTGAAGGATCGAGGAGCACTTTCGTTGCCGAAAGGCGCTTCTGCTGGCTTTGCAGAGCCTTTGCCCGAAGCCAATCCGTCACATCGCCAGCGCCGCAGTCGAATCGGCGCCTCGGATGGCTGCGATCCAGCGACGCGAGCCGGAAACCTTCAGGGAATGCGACGATGCTCACGACTTGCCCGACGCCGGTTGACCTCGCATCAGAGCGCCGAGACGTTTCTGAGCCGGCGTGGGCTTCGCCGGAGCTTCGAGCGCATGCCAGAATGCGAGTTGCTCTTCGGGGCTGAGCGCGATGGCATGCTGTTGCGCCGAGGCGACTTCTCGGCGCGCTTGCGCGACGGTCACGGTTCGAACATAATCGCTGACGCTGATGCGGCGCAATTCAGCGGCTTGGGCCAGCAGGCGTTTGCCCTCTTCGTCCAGACGCACCATGAGCGGGCTGACGGCGGGCTTTGCGTTTGATTGGGCGGCGCGATTCTTTGCCATGGAAAGCAGCTCCTTCACTTTTCAATTGTATTGCAAATTGCAATACAGTCAAGCTAATGCCGTTGCGCGATGAAACGGCCGTGGCGCCGGCACGCTTAGCCCGAAACAATTGCCTCGTTCTGATTCCCGCCCTCTTTTGCCAAAATCGAGACGGCCGGCAATAATGAGGAAGACGTACGAATTCAAAAAAAGGGCGGTCCTGTTGTGCTGAGCCGAGGGTTGGACGTGAGGAGCGCATTTACGGCGATAATTCAACGCGACGGCGAGTGGTGGATTGGCTGGATCGAGGAGGTCCCTGGCGTTAATGGACAGGGCGCAACCCGGGACGAATGTATCGACAGCCTGCGTTCGGCTCTCAAGGAAGCTTTGGAAATGAATCGAGCCGATGCACTTTCGGCCGCCCAGAGTCCGTTCGAAGAAGTGAGCATCCAGGTTTGAAACGTCGCGAACTGCTGGCGCATCTGTCGGCGCACGGCTGGACCCTCCTCCGCGAGAGCGCCAAGCATTCCTGGTAGGCGAATCCGGCGATGAATCGCCGCGCGGCCGTGCCGCGACACAAGGAAATCGCCAATCTCCTGGCGAAGAAAATTTGCCGCGATTTGGGCGTTCCGGAACCATGAGGACGTTCGGCGGCAAAATGCGAGGGGATTTGCCGCCAGCTTGACACGCCGCCGCGGAACATTTCAAATTGCTTCTATTCCGGCCCTCAGGCCGGCCATGCCTGCAACCGTTCCACGCTTCTTAAGTTCCGCACCAGGGAACCCTCGCCTTGAAAGATTTTGAATACGCGGCCGCGACGACGGTCGACGAGGCCGTCAGCTTGCTGGCCGCCCGGGGGCTGAAAGCCAAAATTCTGGCCGGCGGCACGGATATTCTCGTCCAGCTCCGTGAAGGAATGCGCGAAGCCGATCTCGTGCTGGATGTAAAGAAGATCCCCGAGCTGATGGAGTATTCCTTCAGTGCGGCAAAAGGATTGCACCTGGGCGCCGGGACGCCGTGTTACCGCATCTATGGCGATCCTGAGATCTCGAAGGCGTATCCGGCGCTGGCCGATTCGGCCCGCATTATTGGGGGCTGGCAGATCCAGAGCCGGGCCAGCATTGGCGGCAATCTCTGCAATTCGTCGCCGGCGGCCGATTCAATCCCCTCATTGATTGCGCTCGACGCCGTCTGCCAGATCGCCGGCCCCGACGGGCGACGCAGCGTGCCGGTCGCTGAGTTTTGCACCGCTCCCGGCAAGAACGTGCTCGGTCGCGGCGAGTTTCTCATCGCGCTCGATTTTCCAGCGCCGGCGCCTCACAGCGGGTCGCAGTACCTGCGGTTCATTCCCCGCAATGAAATGGATATCGCAGTCGTCGGCGTTGGCGCGTGGGTCAAGCTGAATGCCGCAGGCGACACGATCGAAGCAGCCCGCTTGGGGCTGGCGGCCGTGGCCCCCACGCCGCTGAAGGCGACGGAGGCGGGCGACTGGCTCGCCGGCAAACCGGCGACCGCCGAGACTTATGCTGCGGCCGGCGAACTGGCCCGCAAACTGGCCAGGCCGATCAGCGACATGCGAGGGCCGGCGGAATATCGCGTCCACCTGGTCGGCGTAATGACCGAGCGGGCGTTGGCCGGCGCCGTCGAACGAGCGAAGGCCAGCTAATCGCAGAAGTCATACAAGGCGATAGCTGCGCGGCGCTGGCTTAATACAGACGGTTCACGGCGGGCAATGCCGCACGATGAATGGCGAGACACCCTTGCAGGCAAGGAACTTTTCGAACGTGAGCAAAAAAGCCCATATTTCCACGACGATCAACGGAGAGCCGGTCGAGTTCTTATGCGAGAACCGGCAGAGCCTGTTGGAAGTGCTGCGCGACGTGCTGCAACTGACCGGCTCAAAGGAAGGCTGCAATAACGGCAATTGCGGCGCCTGCACTGTGCTGCTAGACGGCGTGCCCGTCAATAGCTGCCTGGTGCTCGGCGTCGAGGCCGAAGGCGCCGAGATCACCACGATCGAAGGCATTGCCGAAGAGAGCCACTTGAGCCCGATTCAACAGTGCTTCCTGGAAAACGCCGCACTGCAGTGCGGAATCTGTACGCCCGGCTTCATCGTGGCGGCCAAGGCGCTGTTGGACCGCAACCCCAATCCGACTGAACACGACATCCGCTTCGAACTGGCGGGCAACCTCTGCCGCTGCACGGGCTACGACAAAATCGTCCGGGCCGTGCAAGCCGCCGCCAAGAACATGCAGGAGGCCCACAGCTAATGGCTACCGATACGCAAAAGAACGAGTCCGCTCCGTCCGGACAACCCGGCGCCAACGGCAACGGCCAGGCCAAGCACTATAAAGTGATCGGCACGCGCCCCATCCGCCACGACGGCGCCGACAAGGTAACTGGCCGCGCGATCTACGGCAACGACGTGCAAATGGCCGGGTTGTTGCACGGCAAGATTCTCCGCAGTCCTCACGCACACGCAAAGATCAAGCGGATCGATACTTCAGCCGCTGAAAAGCTGCCGGGCGTGCATGCCGTGACCACGGCCAAGGACTTGCCCGACTTGAAGGACAAGTGGGCCGACCTGGGCGAAGGCCGAGTGAACCTGGCCGACTTGGGCGCCAACGTGCTGGCTCACGACAAGGTCCTTTATAAGGGGCACGCCGTAGCCGCCGTGGCCGCCGTCAGCCCACATGTGGCCGAAGAGGCGGTCAAGCTGATCGAAGTCGAATACGAGCCGCTGCCTTCGGTGACCTGGGTGCTCGACGCCATGAAACCCGACGCGCCTGTGCTGCACGCTCACATTCATACCGAAGACATGGTCGGACAGCGGATCGGCGAGCAGCCGAGCAACGTTTCAAAGTACCTGCTGTTCGAGGCAGGAGATCTCGAAAAGGGCTTCGCCTCGGCAGACGTGGTGATCGAGCACGAATTCCGAACCGCCACGGTGCATCAAGGTTACATTGAGCCGCACGTATCCACGGCCTTGTGGAACCAGGATGGGCATTTGACGGTTTGGACCGTCACGCAGGGTTCGTTTACCGCGCGGCAGCAAACGGCTGAATTGCTGCGGATTCCGATCTCGCAAGTCACGGTCGTACCGTGTGAGATCGGGGGCGGTTTTGGAGGCAAGATTCCGGTCTACCTGGAACCCGTCGCAGCGCTGCTGAGCCGCAAGAGCGGCCGGCCGGTGAAGATCTCGATGACCCGCGCCGACGTGTTCGAAGGCACGGGCCCGACGCCGGGTTCCTGCGTACGCGTCAAGCTGGGCGCCAAGAAAGACGGCAGCATCGTGGCGGGACACGCCTGGCTGGCTTACGACGCCGGCGCCTTTCCGGGCGGCGTGATCGCTCCGGGCTGCATGTGCGTGTTCAGTTGCTACGACATTCCCAATTACCGCGTCGAAGGCTACGACGTGGTGCTCAACAAGCCGAAGACGGCCGCCTATCGGGCGCCCGGCGCCACGCAAGCGGCGTTCGCCACGGAGCAAGTCGTAGACGGACTGGCCGAGCGGCTGGGCATGGATCCGATCGAACTGCGACTGAAGAACGCGGTCAATGAAGGCGCCAAACGGGTCGGCTGGCCCGACTATCCGCGGATCGGCCTGATCGAAACGCTCGAAGCCACGCGCAATCATCCGCATTACAAAGCCCCGCTGGAAGGCAAGAACCGCGGCCGCGGCGTGGCCGCCGGCTACTGGTTCAACATCGGCATGAAGAGCTGCGCTTCGGCCAGCGTGAATCCCGACGGCACCGTAATGCTGGTCGAAGGCTCGACGGATATCGGCGGCACGCGCACCAGCGTGGCCATGCAATTGGCCGAAGCGCTCGGCATTGCCGCCGAAGACGTCCATCCCCAGGTCGCGGATACCGACAGCATCGGCTATACGGACGTCACCGGTGGCAGCCGCGTTACGTTTGCCACCGGCCTGGCCGCCTACCACTGCGCTCTGGACATTCGCAAACAGATGGCTGAACGGGCCGCCACGCTGTGGGAGTGCAACGCGGAAGACGTGCAGTTTGAAGACGGCGTGTTTCGCGCCGGCGACAAGTCGATCACCTTCAAGGACCTGGCCGGCAAACTGGCCGAGTTGGGCGCTCCGGTCATCGGCCGGGCCAGCGTCGATCCGCAGGGCCCGACCAACGGCTTCGGCACGAATATCGTCGACGTCGAAGTCGATCCCGACACGGGCAAGGTCACGATCCTGCGTTACACGGCCATTCAAGACGCCGGCAAGGCGATTCATCCGGCGTACGTCGAAGGGCAGATGCAAGGGGGCTCGGTGCAGGGGATCGGCTGGGCGCTCAACGAAGAATACTTCTTTGACGACCAGGGCCGCATGCGCAACGCCAGCTATCTCGACTACCGCATGCCGACCGCTCTCGACCTGCCGATGATCGACACGTTGATCGTCGAGGTTCCCAACCCCGACCATCCTTTCGGCGTGCGCGGCGTCGGCGAGACGCCGATCGTCTGCCCGCCCGCCGCCATCGCCATCGCCATCTATCATGCCACCGGCGTGCGGATGTATGAGCTGCCCATGTCGCCGCCGAAAGTCTGGGCAGCGCTGCAGAAGTAACGGGGAATTCGGAATGCAGAAATCGGCGTGAAGCGGCGTGTGGCCGACGCCTGAATCTCCGCGTTCCGAATTTCGAATTTGAACCGCCGATCGACTCTTTTTTTGGAAAGCGCCTTGATGGCCACCGTCTTCATTCCCGCCCAGCTCCGCTCGCTCACCGGCGGAGCCGATCGGGTTGAAGCAGCGGGCGAGACGGTGCGGCAGGTCATCGCGAGCCTGGAAGCCGCGCACGCTGGGCTGGGCGCCCGGCTGCAAAAAGACGACGCCCTGACGCCGGGA
>DASZUP010000252.1:0-1602 GCA_035547635.1 Pirellulales bacterium | reverse complement strand
TAAACGACGGGAAGCAGCAGTTCGTCGGCCATCCGGCGAAACACCGCATATTCGCCAGCGGGCGATCCGCTGTCGATCAGAATCAGTTCCGCCTTGCCGGCCGCAAACAATGTCTGCAACGACATGGCCCGCAAGAACTTCGGCAGTTTATCGGCGGCGTGGTAGAGAGAGACGATAACCGACGCTTTGACTTCGCGGCTTGCGCGGCGATCGTCTACGAACTCGTACGGTTGCTCGAGGCAGTGACGGTGCGTCTCGTAGGCGCCCTGGAGCAATTGTCGTTGGCGTTCGTCGCGCTTTGAATACAGGCCAAATAGCGCGTCGGCGGTCGCGGCCTCCTGGGCATATCCGTGTTGCTCAAGTACGGCAAGGACGTCTGGCAGGTCGCCGTACGGATCACCGCCGGCAAGACGCATGGCGCGCAAGCGGTAGGTTACGGCAATCAGCGAGTTGCCTCTGAGAGCCTCGATCCGAGCGAGTTCCCGCCATAGCCGAACGCGATCTGCTCGCAAGCCCAGCAGCAACTCGCCGCAACTTTCGGCCTTGAGCTCCAATTCCCGCTCCGTCCGCTCTCCGAGCCGCTCCAATCGCCGGTACACATTCAGCAGCGAGGGGCAGCGGCTCAACACCATGCCCGCTTGCACGCGGCCTCGCCACGACGAACCGCCGAGCTGGCTTCGCAGGCCAGCTTTGGCATTCGTCGTTACAGCGCTCGGATGCAGATCCCGAAAGCGTTGGCGGATATCCGGGCTCGTGCGGGCTCTTATGATTCGCTTGCCGGCTGCGCGCCAGCTCTCGCGCGCGGGCAACTGGCCGTGGCGAAGGCCGTTCATCCAACGCGAGTAGCGTGCGTCCATCTCGCAGGAGACAGAGTCTGCGCGGGTCGAAACGCTCTGGTAGATCTCTTCCAACTCGGGCCCTTCAACCTCGGGGCTGGCCGACCGTACCGCCTCGACCAGGCGGCCGCGATACTCGCCGTAGTTCGCAAGCGTCTCTTCGATTTCCGGCAGGCTCGACTCCCAGTCGTTGACGTCGATCTTGATGAACGGCACGTCGGGAAAGACGTCTTCCAGGAACCGGCAGACGCCGGCGCCGCTGCCGTTGGCGGGCGGGCAGCCCGAGAACAGCGACTCCAGCGCGACCAGGTTCAAGCTATCAAATCGCGAGGGCAGCACGGTTATCGCGCGCGAGGCGAAAAGGCGCCTTAGCTCCGTCCTGTCCGCCGCAGGCAGTAGCGAGACCCTGTTCTGCAATCGCCGGCGCTGGACGAGTTCCTGAAGGCAACGTCGCGAGCCGACTCCTCGGACGCCACGAACGTGCGGCCCGACCATCAGAGCCTGTCCGTAGCTTTCAGACGGCAGCCACCAGGCCATTTCCACGAACAGATCGGGGCCTTTGCACTTTTCCATGCGGCCGATGAACTGCAGATTCGGCGGCGAGTCGCCCGTCGACGAAAGCTCAGGTTCTGGAAGCCGCAAGAAACGCAACGGGCTGAAGTAATGCGTCTGCAGGTCAAACCGCTCTTGGCATGCGTCGAGGTAGGCGCGACTCAGGCCATATCGCACATCGACCGCCTGATACTGCAAGTCTTCCTGATCGGCT
>DASZUP010000251.1:0-3450 GCA_035547635.1 Pirellulales bacterium | reverse complement strand
TCAGCGATGGTGATGATCACATAGGCGCCGATCTCCCACGCCACGGAAACTTTCTCTTCCGACGAGGTCAGAAAGCCGGCGGCCGACATCAAACCCATGGTGACCGTCGTCAGCACAAAACCGATCATCATCTTGTCGGTTGCCCGCAGATTCCAGCCGGCATTCGCCAGGACTCGCCACAACACGCTGATCGGCGGCAGCAGCACCAGAATCAAGATCGGGTTGGCGCCCTGGATCATGTCCGGCTCCAGCTTGTAGCCGAAGGCGTTCAGGTCCAGGTAGTCGCGGGCGAACAGGATCCAGGTGCTGGCGGCCTGGTCGAAAATGCTCCAAAAGAACGTCACCACGGCGAACAGCCCGGAAATGCGCCACAGGACCGAGCGCTCCTCTTGCCGCTCTTCCTCCGTCTTCTTTTCCTTGTTCAAGGTCTCGACTGCGTAGAACCGCTTGCCGGCGGCGAAGATGGCGAAGGAGACGGCCATCAGAGCGGCGGGAAACAAGAATGCAATGGCATAGTTCATTCGGCTGCGAATGACGGGCATTGCGAAAGAGGAAACCGCCGCGCCCAGATTGATCGCCCAGTAGAACATGGCGAAGGCGTCGCTGCGCAGCTTCTCCTGCCCGGGGCGCTGCTGATCGTAGGTCAGCCCCATCAGCGTAGAAATGTTGGGTTTGATGACGCCGCTGCCCATGGCCAGCAATATCAGCGCGACGATCAAGAACGGCACCTTTTCAACGCCGAGGATCACATGCCCGAGAATATAGGGAATGGAAAACCCGACGATCGTCCAGTACTTGCCAAAGAACCTGTCCGCAACGAACCCGCCGGCCAAGGGCAGCAGGTAGCAGCCGGCGATGAAATAGGACATGGCGCTGGAGGCCAGCCCGTCGCTGAAACCGAGCTGGTCGACCATGTACAACGTCAGGATCGCCCGCATGCCGTAGTACGAGCAGCGTTCGGCCAGTTCCCCCCAGAAGAAAAACCAGAAGCCGATGGGGTGCCCTTTTAGCGCCGCAGGAGGCGATTGCGGTTCAGACCCCGCGGCCTGCGCCGGCTTTGCGTCGGCGGCGGGCGCCTCGTACGGACTGGCTTGGGATGAATCAGGCGTGGCGTCGTGCGGCGGCCTCTGCTGCATTAGAAGACTTTCACTCGCTCGGAGGAATGAAGAACTCAAGCTGCCGCGCCAGGCGTCCGCCTGCCGGGCGACGATCTCCGCCCGAAAGGTAGTCTACACGCGTCGCGCAGTCTAATCGAGTTCGGGCGGTTCGGCATTGGAGACGCGAGACGCGGCGTCGGCCCCCGAAGAAGGCTCCGCCTGCCACAGCCAGCCGGGCAGTGCAGTCGCATTCACGCCGACCATTACGCCGTCAGTCGTTTCGTAAATGGCCTCGTTATTCGTGAGATCATCGTCGATGGCGTAGTCGCCCGCCGTGCGAGCGTGAGGCGGCGAACTGGCGCGAGGGAGTCGCTTCCAGGTGATGGGCGCCATGCTGGGCTGGACTTCATCGGGCCAATAGGCCGTCCATTCCTCAAACGGCATGGCCGTGGGAGCGGCGCCTGAATTTGCTTTGCCGATTCGCCAGAAAGAATTGTAACCGCCGTAGACGTTGCGGTCGCCGACCCAGCGAATTCGCCGTTGCGAGGCGTCTGGCTGTTCGTCGCACGATTGTTCGATCAACGAAGCGGTTTCCGAAGGAGTCAGCAGAACGCTGTCGGTGCAGCGAATGTCCAAGTCGAGCAAGCCGGGAGAACTGTAGGTGTTCCACATCCGGCACAAGCCCTGACCGGTGACGGCCGTCAGATGCGATAACTCGACGCGGAGTTTGGAAGCGGCGCCGCCAGACGAAGCGGGCATGTTCGTCGCCCCGCCCGCAGACAACAGCCACTCGGACGAGATCAGCAAGCCATTTTTCCACAGCAGCCTTGCCGGCTGGGCGTCATCGTTGCGCAGGAATACGGCCTCGCCGCGAGCGGCGCAATCTTCCAGGCGAATTTCCGTCGGCGAGACGGCCATCATGCCATTGGGCATCATGGCGTCGGCGCCCGGGGCGGACTTCAGTTGAATGAACGATACCTTGTCGTGGTAAGCTCCGAACTCGTTCAAGGCGTTCTTGGAGGCGTTCTTGATGGTCAGCAAACACTTCTCCAGCGTCAGCGACTCGATCATTTGCGCCTCGAACAGCGACCAGTTCTCGCTCGGGTCTCCGCCCGGCATCTCCAGTTCGATGGCTACGTTCACCAGCGTCAAGGCGCTGCCTGAACCGGCCAACTGAAACATATTGTGCGGAAAGTTGTACGGATCCGTGTCACTGGGCTTGAACACAATGACCGGCTGGTAGTTTTCTTTGGAACGGATCGAGAGCCGAAGGTCGGACAACGAAATGGGGACTTCTTCGCGTCGGCCGTTGTACCGCAACTCAATCACGTCGCCCGACTTGGCGGCCTGGCACGCTTCCGCCAGAGTGCGATAGCGCTGCGGCCCGACCTCGTCGCAGACGGCCAGCACCCCGCGCGGCAATTCTTCCAGCGGCCGCGAAGTTTTCATGGGGCTTTCCGCGAGCTGCGCCCCGGGCGTCGACTCGGGCGACACGGCCGTCTTCGCCACGGGAACAATCTCCGCGCCTCCCTCGGCCGTGGCGGCGGCGGCGGGCGGCATGATCTTGCCCGTCGAGTCGCCCGGTTGATCGCCGGTCGGACTCCGCAAGCCGGCCCCGTTGGACTCGATCTTCCCGGCTGACTCGTTTTCCGCGGCCTGGGTTCCGCCTGCGGTCGATGGTTCGGCGCTGTCGTTCGACATTTCCGCAGCGTCCGCGTCTCGCGACGTCTTCTCGATCAGCGGCGTCGCTGCCGCCTTGGAGTCTTCCGTCGGCGCCGGCTTCTTCGCACCGCCTGCGCCAGAGGAACTTTGGTTGACTGAGACGGATGCCCCCTGGGCCCCTCGCCGCAGCCCTTTGTCGACGGACCTGGGCCCTTGCGATTCTGGGGGACGGACTTCGTTGCGCGTCGCCGTCAGGCCGGGCGGCTCGTCGACCTGCCACCGGTCCAGCAAGAACACGATCGCCAGCAGCGACGCGACGGGAATGATCCAAGGCAGGTGGCGTTCGACGGGCGACATGCGCGGCGGCGGCGGCGCCAGCCAGACCTGCCGAGCCGGGCTCGGCGCGGGGCAGCCGATCAGTTCGGCCAGCAGATACAGCTCGGTAATGAGCTCACTGGGATGCTGAAACCGGCGGCGAGGATCTTTCGCCAGCATCTTGCGGATGACTTCCGACAATTCCAGCGGCAAGTCCGGATTCAACTCGCGCGGGTCGGGCGGCGTGTCGCTGTTGTGCTGCAGCAGCTTCTGCAGCACCGTCCCCTCGGGAAACGGCGGCCGCCCGGTCAGCATGTAATAAACGGTGCAGCCCAGGGAGTAGATGTCGCTGCGGACGTCCGCGATCCGCGGATCG
>DASZUP010000250.1:0-11813 GCA_035547635.1 Pirellulales bacterium | reverse complement strand
TGCAAATTGAACCGCGGCTGGGCTCCGACTCCGCGCTGGTGCTCGGTAGAATCAGGGCGCCCGCTTGCGTGCCCGAGGACTGGAGCCAGCGAGCAAGATTCTCCATGGAGCACAAGGTAATGGATTTTCCCTTTAGCCTGGATTTCGGATTCCCGGCGCTGCAGCATGACCTGCTGGAAGCGGCCGCAGCCCTGGACGGACTCGCCGAAAACATAGACACTCACTAACTCCCAGCCCCAAGCCATCATTATGTCCGACGACCCGCTCGCCCATTTTCCGGCCGTCATCGCCCTGCCCGTGCAGTGGGGAGATCAAGATGCGTTTCTGCACGTGAACAACACGGTCTACCTGCGCTGGTGCGAGTCGGCCCGAATCGCTTACCTCGACAATGTCGGCCTGTCGGACCTGATGGAGCGCGAGAAGATCGGCCCGATTCTGGCGGCCATCACCTGCAATTATCGCCGCCCGGTGACGTACCCGGATACGGTCCGTTGCGGCGCGAGGATTTCGCGGCTGGGCCGCAGCAGCTTGACGATGGAACACCGCATCTATAGTGAAGGCCAGGATTGCCTGGTCGCCGATGCGCAATCGACGCTGGTCGTGTTTGATTACAACCGGCAGGTCTCGCAGCCGATCCCCGACGACATCCGCCGCAAGATCGAAGAGATTGAGGGCCATCGGCTGTAAAAAGCCATCCTGCCTTCTTCTGAGAAGAAGCTATCGCGTTGCGACGCGCGAGCCGTTCATTTCGCCTTGCTTTTTACGGAGAACTGCACGGTCGACTGGCCGATCTTGCGGCCCAGCGTGTCTTCGACCGTCAGCTCCAACGTATAACGTCCCTCGTAGATCTGCGAAGGCAGCGAGAGAAAGTAACGCACGAAGTAGTCGCGCCGGCGATTCTGGCAGTGCTCCTCGGTCAAGGCGAAGTCGTCGTGCGCGACGCGGCGGCCTTGCGCGTCGAGAATCTGGTAGCTCGACTGCAGCGCCGTGTGGAACCCGTCGCGAGTTTCGTCACTATTGAAGTTTTCGACTTCGGCATACAGCAACGACTGCTGTCCGGCGGTGAAATCGTGGTGATCGACTTTCTTGAATACGCCGTAACTGGTGACCTCGGTGCAGAAGTGGAGATTCTTCACGACCAGCGGCCCTAGCTCGCCCAAACTGGCGGCCGCGTGCGACAAGTGCAAAACGGCTTCGGCGGCGCGCCGGCCGGCGTCGGCGATGCGCTGCGAATCGAGATAAGTGCTCAACGCGTACAACTGCTCCGACCAATATTTCTGCTGGGCGGCCGTAGCGCCGGGAATCGGCCGCAAAGCGTCCTCTCGCCTGCCGGCAATCAGATACAGCATTCGCAGCCGGGCATGCTGGGAGACGGCATCTTCGCCCGGCGCATCCGGTTGCTTCTCGAGGGCTTGAATGGACTCGGCCAGGCTCTGATTCCAATCGCCCGGCGCCGCGGGCTTTTCGTAAGCGACTCGCTTGATTTCGCCTGCCGCAGCGGACGGCGCGGCTGCGGCCGTTAATTCCTTGGCGGGAGTCCCGTCGGCAAGCGCCGCGGGGGGCGGGCTTGCCGCCGCAACTTGTTCGGGCGCCTTGCCGGCGGCGGGAGGATTGGCGGCGGCCGACGGTGCGTCGCCGGTTGCGGACCTCTCCGTCGAGGCCGGCCGTTGCACGGCGAGCGAGTCGGGGCCGCCGCGCTGCGGCTGCCGGGCGGCATGTTGCTTTTGATAGGCCAACGTGGCGCGGATCTGTTGCGTCAGCAGCGGCCAGAGCGCCGGATCGCTCTGGCGCAGCTCTTCCAGCAAGCGTTTCTGCACGGCGGGATCGACGTCGCCCAGCGATTCAATTTCTGCAATCACGTCCTGTAACGATGGCGCCGGCTTTCCGCTTTCAGTAGGCGGAGCCGAGCCCGGCGGAGGAGTTCCCCGGGCCTGAAGGTTCGGCGCAGGATGGCCGGGCGTCGGCGGCCCATTGACCGGGCCGCCGGGCCGCATGGCAGCCGTTTGTACGGGCGGTCCGCCCGTGGGGACCTTCCCCGCTTGGATGGCCGCATTGCCGCCGGCTTCGGTTTGCCAGCGAGGCAGCGTGCCTGACCGCGCAGCGTCTTGCGCGGCGGCCAGCGTCTCGCGATGCGACTCGCGGGGCGCGGTGGCGCAGCCGGCCGCCAAGATGACGGCCGCCGCCAGCATGCTGACTGTCGGCTTGAATGCGTGCATAGATCGGTAGAAGTGTCGAGGACGCGGGAGGCGGGAGAATAGGAGAAACGCCGCCGCACTGCAAGGCGTTTCCGTTTTCTGCCTCGGTCGGCCAAACCGACCTTGGAGAATTCCTGCTTGGAGGACTAATATCGTGCCCGAATTTCGTCAATGGAAGTTTCACGTCTCTTGTACTCGAGCTCGTGGGGTGACGCCGCTCGTGCGGACGAATCAGAGCCACAGCGCGCGAATCTTCGCGGTCCCTGTCATCGCGGCGGCAGTCGTCGCGGCGGCCATGCCGCTGCACGCGGAAGATCCGCCCAAACGTTTGACCGGCGCCGTTCCGGCCCAAGCGCCGCTTGCCGCCAGCAGCACGTCTCGGGCGGATTCCTCGCTGCAGCAAACGGAGCCCCGACAGGCTGAAACGCCTCCGGCGCGCCCCAAAGTCCGCTATACGGACGGGCGTTTGCGCATCAATCGGCCGGCCAAAACGCTCGGAGGCGTGCAACTTTGGGGCGACGAATTGTGGTATCGCGGCTGGCGAATTCAACGCCATGTCGCCACCGGACATTGCCGTTTGCTGGATCCCGATAACCGGCGCGAGGATTGGGGCTCGTTCGAACGCTGCCAGGCGACCCTGGAGCGAATCAAGCTTGAACGCAATCTGCCGCCGCTCAGCGGCCGGGCCGTGATTCTGCTGCACGGCCTGGGCGGCTGGCACAGCACGATGAACTCGCTGGCCAGCTACATCGAAGACAACGGCCCGTTCCTGGTCGTCAACGTGACCTACCCCAGCACGCGAGCCGATCTGACGGCGCACGCCCGGCAATTGGCCAGCGTGATCGATCATCTGCAAGGCGTCGAAGAACTCAATTTCGTCTGTCACAGCCTGGGCAACGTCGTGCTGCGGCGGTATTTGAAGGATCAGACCGACCGGCCCGAAACGCAGCAGGCGCATCCGCCGATCAAGAGAATCGTGATGCTGGCGCCGCCGAACCATGGCAGCGAGCGAGCCGGAAAATGGTCCGACAGCGAATTGTTCGTGGCCGTGTTGGGCGCGTCGGCCTTGCAGCTCGGCTCCAATTGGTCCGACCTGGAAAAGCAACTGGCCGTTCCGCAGTGCGAGTTCGGCATCATTGCCGGGGGCCGGGGCGATGACCGCGGCTACAGCTCGCGGCTGCCGGGCGACGACGACAACACCATCAGCGTGGCCACCACGCGACTGGATGGCGCCCGCGATTTCACGATCGTCCCGGTCTGGCACTCGTTCCTGTTGTTCAGCCCGACGGTGCAGCGTTACACGCTGCAATTCCTCGAGCACGGCTATTTCACCACGGAAAGCCAGCGCAACCCGATTGCCGCGGCGAAGGCGCCGGAACGCCGTTAGTCTGATTGCGCACTGCTGGGGGCAAGGCGAAGCGCAAACTTGACGGCGGCCACCCGTTGCAGGAAAGCACACTAACCCGAAGCGTGAGCGAGGGCTTTCGATGCGACCTCATCGCCATTGCCTCGCTTGCGCTTCGGGTTAGTGTGGGCCGTGCCCAGTTCGGGTCAGCAGCGGCGATTTGCTTGTCGCCGCCGTGGCCAGCATTTATGCTGGAAAGCCTTGCTTGCCGCCGGCTTGCCGCAAGGAAAGCCGGGCCTGCCCCCTTTGATCGTCCCCATTAAGGAGCTTGCCTGATGCCTTCCGACGATAGTTTGTCCCGGCGCCACTTCCTGGCCGCGGGCGGCGCGGCCGCCGCCGTGGCCATGACCGCCAAGAGCTACGCGCGCGTGATCGGCGCCAACGATCGAATTCGCACCGGATTTATCGGCGTCGGCGGGATGGGCACCGGCCACCTGAATGCCATCAACAAGTTGAAGGAGCCGGACAACGTCGAGGCCGTCGCGGTCGCCGATTGCTGGCTGACCCGGGCCGAAGAAGGCGCCAAGCGGGTCGAAGCGCCGCACCATTACGGCGACTACCGCAAGCTGCTCGACCACAAAGACATCGACTACGTGACCATTGCCACGCCGGAGCACTGGCACGCGCACATGACGCTCGACGCCATGGATTCCGGCAAGGCCGTCTACTGCGAAAAGCCGATGACCCACGGCATTCCCGAGGCGCTGGCCGTCGTCAAAAAGCAAAAAGAAACCGGCTTGCCGCTGCAAGTCGGCGTGCAGGCCATGTCGGACGACAGCTACAGCTCGGCCGCCAAGGCGATCGAAGAAGGCGTGCTCGGCAAGGTGGTGCAGGCGCAGATCGAGTACGTCCGCCGCTACGACAAGCAAGGCCCTTGGCGCAACCCTGCGATCAACGACGCAACGGCCAAGCCGGCCGACCTGGACTGGAACGCCTGGCTCGGCTCGGCGCCGAAGCTCGACTGGAACCCGCACCATTATTATGAGTGGCGCAACTACTCGGCCTACTCCGGCGGCATTTGCACCGATTTGTTCATCCACCGCATCACGCGGATCATGAAAGCCTGCAAGTTGACCTACCCGCGCCGCGTGGTGGGCATGGGCGGAATCTGGCAGTGGCCCGATGGCCGCGATCTGCCCGACAACTTCGAAATGATCTGCGAATATCCTCGCGGCATGACCGTCTACGTGCTCGGTACGATGAGCAACCGGGTAGGCATCGACCACCTGATTCGCGGTTATCGGGCCACAATGTACTTCACCTCCAGTGGGTGGGTAGTCAAGGATAAAGACGGCAAGACGCTGGCCAGCCACCAGAAAACGGGTGGCGAGGACATCGTCCTGCACCACAACAACCTGCACAAGCACCTGCGCGAAGGCGTGCCGCTGCACTGCCCCGCAGAATTGGGCCTGGCGGGCGTGGTGGCCGTAAATATGGCCAACGAATCGTGGCGATCCGGCCGGATGATGGGCTGGGACCGCAAGCAGGAAAAGATGGTTCCCGCCGATCAAATCGATTGGACGCCTTATCCGGAAGATGAGGCCGACAAGGCCTGATGACATCGCATCTGGGCGATGTATAATCCGTTAGGTCATTCCCAGGCGCCGCCCGCGGGAATTCCGCCGGGGCCCGTCGTTAACCCGACGCGCCTCGGCGACCGCTTGTGATTGCGCACTCGCCGTGCCAGTGCCTCGCAGAGACATCCGGTACGGCGGCTATGTGTTGCAGAGGCGGCTGATTCCATGCCGGCGCCGCCGACATGGGTGCTGTATGGGCAAGCGCCCGCGGGACGGGCAAGGCGTCCAGCGCTCCGCCAAGCGGCGTCGCCCCCTTGGCTCGCCTGGGAATCGCGGTACTGCCGCAACGCGATGTACATCGGGCGTCCTGTTAAACAGCCAGACGGGAAGGGTCGACCAGAGCAATATGGGCATCAAGTTTTCCTGCCCCCACTGTAACGCAGCGTTGAACGTGAAGTCCGAACTGGCGGGCAAACGCGGACGCTGCCCTCAGTGCCAGGAGAAAATTGAAATCCCGACGGAAAGCGCTCCTGGCGGCACGGGTACGGTGACCCTGCCCACGGCTACCGCGCCAACTTCCACAGCGCCAACTTCCACAGCGCCTGCCGCTTCGGCGGCGCCTGCAAGCGGCCCTGCCGATCCCGCTGCCGCGCCACAAGCCGTGCCGTTTGCTCCGGGCCACCAGGCGACGGGCTCTCAGCCGGCTGCCGAAAGCTATCCGGCCGCGCAGCCTGCCATGGCGGCGCCGGCAGGCGTGCCGGGCGGCGCCCCGCTCGACCCGATTTCGGAAGCGCCCCAATTGCAGTGGTACGTGATGCCGCCGGGCGCGACCAGCCAGTATGGGCCCGCGGTGGGAGAGGAATTCCGCGGCTGGATCCGCGAAGGACGCGTGGCGGCCGACACCTTGGTCTGGCGGCAAGATTGGCCGGAATGGAAGCCCGCGGGGCTCGTATTTCCCGAACTACAGCCGGCTCCGGCCGCTCAACCGGGCGCAGCGCAGGCCGGCGCCGCGGCGCCGATGGCAGCCCCTCTGGCGCCCGCCGGCTATGCCATCCCTACCGCTGCCGGCGCCTTGCCGACGGCGACCGGGGCCGCGCCGATGCTGTTTCCAGGGGACGCGAGCGGCATGCCGGCGCCGGGCGGATTTCCTGGGGCGCCGTCTTCGCCAACTGCCAGCGCCCGACGAGGCCGCTACCGCAAACGCTCGAACACGGGGCCCATGATCGCCATCATCGTCCTGGTCGTGGCGATGATCCCGCTGTCCTATTTCGTGTGGCGAGTCATCGAACGCCAAATACTTGCCCAGCCTGCCCCGACCGCTAGCCCTGCCGCCCCTGCCGAGTAAAATGACGGCCTTGAACTGAATCTCGCCTAGCCCTGAACCCCTGCCCGGAGACCGATTATGAATGACACGCCCACTACCTGGCGCTCTAGCCGCACCGTGTTCACCCTGGCATCGGCCGTCCTGCTCGTAGCCGCCTCGGCCCGCGCGGCGGATGAAGGCGAAGGCAAAAAATATACGATCGCCGCTGGCAAGTTCGAGCTGACCGCGCCGGCCAACTGGATTGTGAAACAGCCGAGAGTTCGCATTATCGATAGCGAGTTTGAGGCGCCCCAGGCGGAAGGCGACGACCGGCCGGGACGCATCACCGTGATGGGCGCCGGCGGCAGCATCGACGCAAATATCGATCGCTGGATCGGCCAGTTCACGCAGCCCGACGGCAGTTCCTCGAAGGAAGCGGCGAAAGTCAAAAAGCTGACCGTGGCCGGGCAAGCCGTCCACGTGGTCGACATCGGAGGAACGTATCTCGACAAACCGCCGTTCGCCGGGGGCGGCGTCGAGCGCAAGGACTACCGCATGCTGGCCGCGATCATCGAGACGACCCAAGGGGGCAAGAAGACGGGCAATTATTTCATCAAGTTCATTGGCCCGGCACACACGGTCGCGGACAACGAAGCCGGCTTTCAGAAGATGATCGAAAGCCTCTCGGCCAAGTAGTTCATTGCCGCGGGGCCCCGTTCGCTGGCGCGATGCCGCCGATCATGGAGAAGGTGCGTTTCATTCTTGCGGCGATGGCTCGCCGGGTCCGTTCCCGGCGCGATCGGCGGTAGCTTGGAAAGGAAGCAGCAGTAGTCGGACAATGAAAATCCAACAGTTTCTCGACCATCACGGAGTTTCCAGCAATCCTTTTGCTGAAGAAGATGCGCAGACCGACCCCGTGTTCAAGGAACACTGCATTCGAAGCACGCATCATCCCAGTTGGGACAAAGTCTACGGAGATCCGTCGGAGCCGGCCACGTCGATCGTGTTCGGCGAAAAAGGCTCGGGAAAAACCGCGTTGCGACTGCAAATCATCAAGCACGTCAGCGAATATAACCGCGAACACCCCAGCGACCGGCTATTCGTAATCGAGTATGACGACTTCAATCCGTTCCTCGATCGTTTCCGCGACAAGTTGAGCGTTCGCCGTCGCCGCCAGGACCAGGTCCTCTCGCAATGGAAGCTGTGGGACCACATGGACGCCATTCTGTCGCTAGGCGTCACGCAACTGGTCGATCGCATTCTCGAGGTTCGCAGCGGCAACGGGCGACCGGCCGACGCGGGAGCGGTTGACGCCTCGCAGCTCGATCGGAACCAGGCCCGCGACCTGTTGCTGCTGGCCGCCTGTTATGACCAATCGTCCGCCGAGACCTTCCGGCAACGCTGGCATCGGCTGCGGCGAAAACTGCGTTTTTCCACCTGGCGCACGCTATGGCCCATCTCCCTCGGCGTACTGACGGTGCTGACGGTCTTCGGAGTCATCATCGGGCTGCAGAAGTGGGATTGGCTGGCCAGTCCGTGGCCTTATGTGTTTGCCGCCGCCGGCTGGCTGCCCTGGCTGGCGCGGGCCTGGAAATGGTACTGGCAGGCGCACGGCATTACGCGCCAGTTGCGGGTGGTCAATCATGAGGCCAACCCCTTGCGCCAGGTGCTGATGCACTTCCGGTCGGACGAGATCGCCAGCCAGCCGCTGCCGAACAAGGAGCGGACCGACGATCGCTTCGAGCTGCTGGTCAAATTCCAAGGCGTGCTGAAGACGCTCGGCTTCGGCGGCGTGATCGTGCTGGTCGACCGTGTGGACGAACCCCACCTGGTCAACGGTTCGCCGGAACAGATGCGGGCGCTGCTCTGGCCGATGCTGGATAACAAGTTTCTCAAGCATCCGGGCATCGGCTTCAAGCTGTTGCTGCCGATCGAATTGTCCTACTACCTGGATCGCGAAGACCGCGACTTCTACCAGCGAGCCCGGCTCGACAAGCAGAACATGGTCCCTTCGCTGCTCTGGTCGGGCGAGGCGCTCTACGACGTGGCGAACGCCCGGCTGCAGGCCTGCGCGGTCAATGGCAAGTCGCCCTCGCTGCGAGACCTGTTCGATCCGTCGATTGGCGACCGGCGGCTGATTGACGCTTTGCGCACTCTTCGCGTCCCCCGCCATTTATTCAAGTTCCTGTATCGCGTGTTCGTCTCGCACTCGAACGCGCACACCGACGAAGACCCGGCCTGGCAGATTTCCAGCGATACGTTCGAGTCCGCCCTGGCCCTGTATCGTCGCGACCAGGAAGCGTTCGACCGCGGGCTGGGAGCCGCCTAGCCAAAGCGGGCCGGTTTGCGGCTTTACCGCGATCGGCCGTGGGTTCGTCTTTCGCCATTTGGGCAAGGCCGCTAGAATGCCACGCCCTTGAAAGTTCCCGTCTGCTTCAAGGATCCCCGTCAGCTTCAAGGATGAGAGCCCGCCCCCTTCGGCAAGGAAGCCTATGGCCGCGGAACCGACACCGCCGCAGCGACAGTCGCTGCTGGCGACGCCGTTGAACATTGCAACTCGCGTAGCGCTGGCCTATCCGGCCGCGACCGTAGCGTTGGCCGTTGCGCTGACGGTCATGTCCTTGGTGATCACCTGCGGCAAGCTTGGGTATCGCACCAGCCGACTCGATCTGCTGAATCCGAACAGCGATTACAACCGCCTCTGGATCGATTACATCAAGGAATTCGGAGAAGAGGATGACGCCGTCGTGGTCGTCGAGGGGGCGAGCCGCGACCAGGTCGTGCCGGTGCTGGAAGAGGTGTCGACGCTGCTGGCGCGCGAAGAGACGCTGTTTCACGCCGTGCTGCACGGCGTGGATCTCGGCAAGATTCGCTCCAAGGGCCTGCACTACTTGTCCGAGGAGGAATTGCTCGGCGTCGAGCAGTTTTTGACCAGCGTCAGCCCGATTGTCGAAGGCAACTGGTCGCGGCTGAACCTGGGCCGCATGGCGCTGGGCATGAACCAGCGGCTGGAGTATGCCGATCAGCAGCCCGATCCGGCGCAAGGCGCCGCCGCTCGCTACGAAATGGGGCGCCTGAGCAACTGCCTGTTGAACACGCTCAGCGGACGCCGGAGATACCAGTCTCCTTGGCCCGAGATGCCGCAGTCGTTCGCCACGCTCAGCGAATTGAACGCCGAGTACCTGCTGACCAAGGACGGCTCGCTGGGATTCGTGCTGCTGCGGCTGGCGACGGACAAGGACGGATTTGCGCGGAACAGTGACGCGACCGACGCCTTGCGAGACTTGATCGCCCAGGTCGGCGCTCGCCATCCGGAAACCAAGATCGGCTTGACCGGCTTGCCCGTGATGGAAAACGACGAAATGCGCTCCAGCGAAACGTCCATGTATTGGGCCAGCATGCTCTCGCTGGTCGGCGTGGCGTTGCTCTTCGTGGCCGGCTTTGGCGGCGTGCGCCACGCGCTGCTGGCCAACGTGGTGTTGCTGGTCGGCATCGCCTGGTCATTCGGCTACCTGACGCTGGTCGTCGGCCACTTGAACATTCTCAGCATGTCGTTCACGGTCACGCTGATCGGCATCGGCATTGATTACGGCGTCTACTACGTCGCCCGCTACCTGCAGGTCCGCTCGTACACGAGCTCCTGCAAGGAGGCGCTGCTGGAGACGACGGCCGGCGTGGGACCGGCCATCTTGACCGGAGCGATTACCACTTCGGTATCGTTCTTTGCCGCCAGCTTCACCGATTTTGTCGGCATCGCCGAGTTGGGAACAATTGCAGGGGGCGGCATTCTGCTTTGCGCATTGGCCGAACTGCTCGTCTTGCCGGCCGTGATCTGCATGGTCGACCGCAACGGCATCGGCATGCGCATTCCGCAGCCGCTGGCGATTCACGAGTGGGTTGCTCCGCTGTTCAAGCGCCCCCGGCTGCTGCTGGCGGCGACTTTCCTGTTCACCTGCGCGGTGGCCATGGGCGTGAAGGGGCTCTGGTACGACCACAATCTCTTGAATCTGCAGGCGGAAGGGCTCGAAAGCGTCGAGTTGGAACGCAAGCTGCTGGCCGAGTCGAACCAGAGCGTCTGGTACGCCCTCTCGATCGCCGACAGCCGCGACGAATTGCTGACTCGCAAACAATCCTTACTCAAGCTGGAATCGGTGGAGCGGGTGGAGGAAATAGCCTCCTTGCTGCCCGCGGACCACACCGTCAAAAGGCCGATCATCGAGCGCATCCAGCAGCGCCTGGCCAGCTTGCCGGAACGGCCGCCGCTGATTCCCGTCGACAAGCCCGATGACCTGGGCCGCGTACTGGCCCGAACGCAGCAGTTGGCGGCCGCGCGTCCCGACGGCAGCCGCTGCGCCCGGGAGCTGGAACAAATCCGCGACGCCCTGCGCAAGCTGTCGCTGACGGACTGTTACACGCTGGTCTCGCAGTTCCAGCAGCAAATGGCCGGCGACCTGCTGAGCCGGCTGTATGCGCTGAAGAGCATGGCCAACCCCGAGCCGCCCAAGCTGGACGACCTGCCTGAGAGCCTGGTGAATCGCTTCGTGGGCAACAACGGCAAGTACCTGCTGAAGATTTTCGGCCGCGGCAACATCTGGGACATGAGCGCGCTGGAAAAGTTCGTCAAAGAAGTGCGGAGCGTCGACGCACGGGCCACCGGCAATCCGCTACAGGCCTATGAAGCCTCGCTGCAGATGAAATCGAGCTACGAGGAGGCGGCCCTTTACGCCTTGCTCGTGATTTCCGTCGTACTGATCTTCGATTTGCGCAGCGTGCGCGACACGCTGCTGGCGGCGCTGCCGTTGGGGCTGGGAATCCTGCAGACCTTCGGCCTGATGGGGCTGCTCGATATCCCCTTGAACCCCGCCAACATGATCGCGCTGCCGCTGCTGTTAGGCATCGGCATCGATTACGGCGTGCATCTGATCCACGAATTCCGCGACCAGAGCGGCCCGTATCGAATGTCGCCGGCCACGGCCGTGGCCGTGATGGTCGACGGTTTGACGACGGTGGTCGGGTTCGGCGCGTTGATGATCGCCAGTCACCGGGGATTGCAAAGCCTCGGCCGCGTGCTGACGCTCGGCGTGAGCTGTTGCATGTTCACTTCCATGATCATGCTGCCCGCCTTGCTCAAGTGGATCTCTCGCAATCGCCAGGAGACGCCGGAACCGGAACTTCGGGAGGAAAAGCCGGCCAGCCTGAAAGGTCGCCTGCAGCGCATCGATGCGGCCGAGTACCCCGGCGCCGGACCGCATGCTCTGCCCTCTCCGGCCAAGAGCGGCGCCGCGGCGCGGATGCGTCCGTAACGCAACTCAACCGCGCGTGGATCGCATGGGCAGCGGGCAAACGCCGCCGCGAGCCGACTGCCAAGCAAGTTTACTCGGGCAACGGTTTGC